>NZ_JADBSZ010000012.1:0-26139 GCF_020246425.1 Microcystis sp. M079S1 | reverse complement strand
TAACCCTTATATAGAAAGGCATTTAGCGATTTTTGTCAATTGTTTTTGCTCTAGAGCGAACTAATCAATTAAGTCTCTTGCCAGATAAGGATTTAGTCGATTTATGCCCCCCTATCGAACCATAACAAATAACGAAGAGCCCAATTACCTTAACACAATCTAGTTTCGGCATAAAAGATATTTTGTATAAAGGATATCTCGATAAATTGACTCACAAAAATGGCTATGGTAGAACCCTAAATACAGTAAACGGATAAGCCTACTGTACTTAATTCCATTCCCTAACGAGGTCATTTATCGATGAGTCATCTTTTCAGGCAGTCGCGCCACCTCGCCGCTCTTTTCAAAATCGCCGCCACAACCACCGGAGTGGCCTTAGCTCTAACGACTGGAACACCCGCGCGCGCGGCGGGTTTTCTCCCCTTTTCCTTTCAAACCAACGTTACCGCGAGTCCGGACCTAACCGGAAATCCTAATCTTCTCAACGATCCCACTAGAGATGTCCGTCTCGATTCGGTGGTTTTCAACGGTTTAACGGTCAGTCAGTTTGATCTGGTCAATGCGGGTCGGTTTATCCGCAACGATACCGCCGACGTTACCGTGGGGGGAGTCACATATACTAACGGAATTCTCCATGCGGGTCACGGACCGAACACGACTAGCGATCCCCTGGTCGGGGAGGGTCCAGCGAAACCGAACCCCACCGATGCGGATATCGCCGCCAGTTTGGGCAATTTAAACCTGAATAGTCTCCTTGTAACCCGTGAGAACGCCGATACTGCAATTATCGAGGTTTCTTTCCTCCGACCGGTGAATACGTTCTTTTTCTGGGAACGGGGGGGAACGCCGGGGGGAACCGTTGCGGGGGATAGCGATTTACTGGTGGAAGCGCTCGCGGACGATGGAACGACGGTCTTAGCCAGTTATAAAATTTTACGCGCGAACTACACGAAAGCGGACTATAACATCAGCACGATCGTTCCTCCCGTCCTCAACAACGGCCCGTTCAATATTGGTTCGATCGGGATTCGGCTCGACGGTATCCGCGCGCGAACTCTGCGCTTAACTAGCGAGCGCAATAACGATCCCCAACGTTTGAACGGAGTCGGCGATAACGGGCCAGATTTCAAAGTAATCGCCGCCGATGTCAAGGTTCCCGAACCTAATGTCGTGTTCGCCACCCTACTCGCAGGAAGTCTTGGAATCTTTGTGAAACGAGGCAAGGATCGTTCTACTCGAAGTAGGATAGGAAGTGAATGCTTTTAATGCTGTTTAAATGCTATCGACCAGCGAACTGTCATTCATGAAAAAATAGCGATAAATGGGTTAAAACCCTCTATTTATCCATTATTAAGGAGATAATCACCCTTTTTCCTCGATCGCACAGATCGAGGAATTTATCCTTTATTTTCGTCCGTAAGTGCCTATGTCTGACCGTTACCGTTTCGAGACGCTACAAGTACACGCCGGCCAGGAACCTGCCCCCGGAACCAACGCCCGCGCCGTTCCCATCTATCAAACCACTTCCTACGTTTTCAACGATGCCGACCACGGGGCGCGACTGTTTGCCCTACAAGAGTTCGGCAACATCTACACCAGGATCATGAACCCGACCACCGATGTCTTCGAGAAGCGGATCGCGGCTTTAGAAGGAGGCGCAGCGGCCCTGGCCACCTCTAGCGGTCAGGCGGCGCAATTTCTAGCGATCGCTAATATTGCCGGTGCGGGGGATAATATCGTTTCCACTAGCTACCTCTACGGCGGAACCTATAATCAGTTCAAAGTCTCCTTACCACGTTTAGGAATAAATGTCAAGTTCGTCGATGGCGATGAGGCCGAGGCTTTTCGAGCGGCGATCGATGATCGCACCAAAGCCTTATACGTCGAGACGATCGGCAATCCCCGATTTAATATTCCCGATTTTGCCGCCCTGGCCCATATCGCCCACGAGAACGGCATTCCCCTCATCGTCGATAATACCTTCGGTTGCGGCGGCTATCTCTGTCGCCCGATCGAACAGGGCGCGGATATCGTGGTGCAATCGGCGACCAAATGGATCGGCGGTCACGGCACTTCCATCGGCGGAGTAATCGTCGATTCGGGTAAATTCGACTGGGGAAACGGCAAATTTACCCAGTTTACCGAACCGGCACCGGGTTATCACGGGTTGAATTTCTACGAGGTGTTCGGACCGTCTGGACCCTTGGGCAATATCGCCTTTATTATCCGGGCGCGGGTGGAGGGATTGCGGGATTTTGGGCCCGCCTTGAGTCCGTTTAACGCATTTTTACTGCTACAGGGATTGGAAACCCTCTCCCTACGGGTCGATCGTCATGTATCCAACGCCTTGGCCTTGGCGAACTGGCTCAAAGAACAGCCACAGGTGGAATGGGTGGATTATCCCGGATTACCGGAACATCCTTACCACGAACGGGCGAAGAAGTACCTAAAACACGGCTTCGGCGGGGTTTTAGCCTTCGGGGTTCGGGGCGGTTTCGAGGCCGGGCGGAATTTTATCAACCGGGTGAAACTGGCCAGCCATCTTGCCAACGTGGGCGACGCAAAAACCCTGGTTATCCATCCCGCCTCGACGACTCACCAGCAGTTAAACGAAGAAGAACAGCGATCGGCGGGAGTAACGCCCGAATTAATCCGCGTTTCCGTGGGTTTGGAACATATTGACGATATTATCGAGGATTTCCAGCAAACTTTCCAGAGTTTATAACCAACCACCCCGCCCATGGATCGCCTAGACTTGATCTCCCCGGAAACCCGTTTCTATTCCCCACCGCATCCTTTTGTTCTCGAATCGGGGGCGGTTCTCGAAAGGGTGCGGATCGCCTATCGAACCTGGGGAATTTTGAATAACAAGCGGGATAACGGGGTTATTGTCTGTCATGCCTTCACGGGATGGGCCGACGTGGAAGCTTGGTGGGAACCTTTGTTAGGAACCGGACGCGTTCTCGATCCGACCCGCGATTTTATTGTCTGTAGCAATATTCTCGGCAGTTGCTACGGGACGACCGGCCCCACTTCGATCGATCCCCGTACCAGTAAACCCTACGGCCCGACTTTCCCGGAGATCACCATTCGGGATCTGGTTCACCTGCAAGGGGTGTTGATGGACGCATTGGGGATCGAGTCTTTGCGATTGGTGA
This sequence comes from Microcystis sp. M079S1, assembly GCF_020246425.1. Lineage (NCBI taxonomy): Bacteria > Bacillati > Cyanobacteriota > Cyanophyceae > Chroococcales > Microcystaceae > Microcystis > Microcystis sp. M079S1. The sequence continues at coordinate 22,981 of NZ_JADBSZ010000012.1, read as the reverse complement.
TCGGGGGATCCTTGGGAGGGATGCAGGTTTTGGAGTGGGCGCTACTGTACCCGGAGAGGACGCGCTCGATCGCTGTCATCGCCGCTTCGGGACGACATTCGGCCTGGTGTATCGCGCTGGGAGAGGCTCAAAGGGGAGCGATCTATGCCGATCCCCATTGGCAAGGGGGAAATTATGCGCTCGATCGCCCTCCGGCCCGGGGTTTATCGGCGGCCCGGATGATGGCGATGACTACCTACCGATCGCACGCCAGTTTCGAGTCCCGTTTCGGCCGCGAGTACGGGGAGGGGGGAGAGTTTACGATCGCCCGCTATTTAGAATATCAGGGGAAAAAGTTAGTCGAACGTTTTGACGCTAATGCTTATATCACCTTAAGTAGGGCGATGGATCGTCATGATGTCACGCGGACGGGAAAAAGTTACGAATCAGTCCTACAGTCGATTCAACAACCGACGGCGATCGTGGCGATCGATTCGGATCTTCTTTATCCTCCCGTGGAACAAGAGGAGTTGGCGAAATATATCCCCAATTCTGAATTATTTTGGTTGCGATCGCCGCACGGTCACGACGCATTTTTAATGGATGGTGATATGGATGCGTTGAATGATCTTCTCGTGACTTTCGGGAATGGCTGGGAAATGGGAAATGGTCCCCGGTTGGGGATGGTGGGGTAGAGAGCGATCGGGGATTGATGACGACTAGGTTAAAAGTAGCTTGACTTTGTTACTCTACCTTCCATAGGCGTGACTTGATTTTTTGTGGACGATGTGTCACAATAAACCATATATATTCAAGTCAGAGCAATGTCAGAACTTCAATTATCATTATTCCCTCAAAATAATCAAGATATTGAAAAGACGAAAAAAGTCAAATTAGGACGTTATGAAAAAATTCAACGGGAACTACTGACCATCAAGCGTGATTTACATCAAGTTTTTGTGGATGTTAATTGTCCGATCGCTCCTCATCTAACTTATAACTTCATTGATTTATTTTGTGGTGCTGGTGGCATAACTCAAGGTTTAGTTCAGGCAAATTTTCATCCAGCAGCAAGTGTTGAAATCAATCCTGTCGCTTCATTAACACATCGGTACAACTTCCCACAATGCCATCATTTCTGTGGTGATATTCATGACTTTCAAGCAGAGAAATGGCTTATCTTGGCAGGCTCACCCGATATACATTTAGTGGTTGGAGGTCCGCCGTGTCAGGGTTTTTCGGTCGCTGGTAAACGAGATCCCAATGATCCTCGAAATCAATTATTTAAAGAGTTTATAAGAGTGGTTTCTGAAATTCAGCCTTGGTATGTCGTCATGGAAAATGTGCCAGGGATTCTCACGATGCAAAAAGGCAAGGTGAAAGAAACTATCTTAGAAGAGTTTGAATCGATCGGTTATTCTAATATTTCGATCGCTATTCTTGAATCTGCCGCTTATGGAATTCCTCAAATTAGACCGAGAGCAATTTTTATAGCTAATAGATTCGATCTACCTAATCCTTATCCTCAACCTCAATTACTACCTCATCAATATATTCCGATAGAGTCGGCTATTTCCGATTTACCTGCTTACACGCCTATTCCCGAAATTAATCATGAATGGACACGCCATTCCTCGAAGTATATGGAACGGATCGCACGAGTACCCCCCGGTGGTTCTCTCTATGAAACCTACGTTGATGCTTTTAAGCGCCAGTATCCAGGCAAACCGAGTATGACCATCAAAGAAAATCATGGAGGTACACATATTCATCCCCATCTTAATCGAGTTATTTCCGCCCGTGAAATGGCCAGACTTCAATCTTTCCCCGATTCGTTTATTTTTGAGGGAACCATGAAAAAAGCTATGTGGCAAATTGGTAATGCGGTTCCCCCACGTTTAGCCGAATGTATCGGATACGCTTTAATTCCTTATCTCAACAAAGTTGCTTTACAGCTAGAGCAAGAATCGCAGATTAATCAGAATTTAAATCCGATAGCTTGCGGTTGAGAGCAATTCTCCATTTCTGCAAATCATACCATCCACAGCCACTACACCCTACTTCCGCCGCTTTTCCACTTTTTGGAATGGTATCCGGCCATTTTTTATCACCCTCATAATAGTATTGAATACCGAAGGGATAGCCCCGATCCCCTGTTTGGTAGCATTTACGGCAGACTTCACGCTTCTGTAAATTGCGCTGATTCGTCAAAAGTTGAAATTGTTCTCGAATCTCCGTATCGGCCAAATGCTCTAATGAATCTCGTCTCGTATCGTTTCCCCAACGAATTTCTGGAAATTTATGGTCGGGTAACAGATTATCTTTCCCTACAGTCTTACCCTCGTAAGCATCATAACCACCGAGCAGATCAATGATTTTCTTTCGTAGGGATGACGACCATACTTCGTATCCAGATATTCCACCACGAGGTAGAGGAACAAGTATAATATGCGTTTTCTTGGAACCACAAGTCGGGCATTTTTTTGATGTATGAGTTGCGATCGTATATCCCATTTCTTTTAAATCTTGAATCCTTCTAGCCCAATTCGGATTCGGGGGTAATTGACAAGCAACACAAGTCCATTTAAAAGTGATAAGTACATCAAAGAATGATTTTGTTACTTCCGCTTCTTTCTGTAACCAGAAGACCTCTTGTTCTTGTCTCCACTTCGGATAATTACTCGGATGACAGTATAGAAAAGCTTGCTGAAGATATTCTTCGATTGCCGAAGATTCGGCCAGATCTACGCCAGTACGTCTATACTCAACTGGAATCGCGCCTTCCCAAATCGTACCGTCATCATATCGAAAAGTAACATCTATGTAACTTTCGGAAGCTTTTGAGTGTCTACGTTGTCCGTGTTGTACGATCTTTTCCATTGGTTTGATTAACTTTGTTTTCCAAGCCTTCTAATAGATTGGAGACATTGAGGTTCATTCCGTTCGCCAGACTAACAAGAGCGGTTACAGAAGGATTGCGAATCCCGCGCTCGATGCCAGAAATATATGTTCTATCTAGATTCGAGCGTGTCGCTAGTTCTTCTTGGGAAATACCTAGATTTTCTCTGTGTTGTCTTACTAACGAACCCAACGCTTTTAAAATTTTTGCCTTGTTTTCGTCCATAGCTCTATCCTGACCGAACATAGACGATGAGTCCACGGACGATCTGTCACATTCCGAGCGAAGCACTAGAAATCGAGCGGCTTTTGAGTATCGCTTGCCCGTTTATATCTGATAATCCATGACGAAAACCACCTTACCACCCCGTGCGTTGGCACTTAAGGCAGCGGTCATCTTCTTGGGATAGGGGAGATTGAGATTATTCATTAACTGAATAAAATCCTCACGATTGCGGCCAGCGAAACGGGGATTCCAGCGCTTTTCCTCACCGATCGAGGAGACCGTTCTTCCCAGATAATCGTGACAGGGATAAACAAGCGTATCGTCGGGGAGGGTGAATAACTTCTCCGTCACCGTCCTGTATAGTACTTCCGGCGAACCGTTCTGAAAATCGGTACGACCGCAACCGCGAATTAAGAGTGCATCCCCCGTTAATAGGCGTTTTTCATCGATGAGATAGGCTATATGACTATCGGTGTGGCCTGGAGTAGCGATCGCTTTTAGCTGCTGACCTGCCACGGTCCAGAGGTCGCCATCGCGCACATAACCATCGATATCGCTCACTTCCGCGTTTTCGGGAACGAGGATCGAACAGTTGGTTAACTCGCGTAATCGGTGCGCTCCGGTGATATGGTCGGCGTGGACATGGGTTTCCATGGTGTAGCCTAGAGTTAACCCCAACTGCCAAAGAATCTGCCGATCGCGATCGACCTGTTCCAGGACCGGATCGATTAAAATCGCCTCCCCCGTACCCGAATCAGCGATCAGATAGGTGTAGGTACTCGATTCCCTATCGAAAAGCTGGCGGAAAATCGGCGCTGCCGGCCCGAATGCGATCGAGTAGGCCGTGGGGAGAGAAATTCTCTCTTTCAGCGATCGCAACAAATCCCGGGCCAGTTCGGCCGCCTGTAAACGCAGTTCGGGAATGGCGGTGGTTTCCCAGAGATCGCCTTTGCGGGGATTTCCCAAGCTGTACAGCGTGTTCGATGCCGTACCGTCTGGCCTGAGAATCGCCCCGTTGTCCGCGGTTTCGATGCCACAATTCAAAGGATGGAGACGGATTAACCCCCGTTGGCGAAGATGAACGACGAGGGGATCGGTTATGGTCGCGTAATCGTTACCCGCGCCGGTACAGTTAATAATTCGATCGATCGTTAGGTTTAAGAGGTTTCCCGTCCCCCGTTGACGGATAGTAACCTCTACACAGCCGTTTTTATCCTCGGCAGTTTCAATTCTTCCCCCATGATAGGTTAATTGTCCCGATTCTACGGCCTCATCGAGGATACTGGCGATCTCGTCGGCGAGGCGATGGCGAAGAACCTCCCAATAGGCTTTCAGGTGGCGTAGAAATCTGGCGCGTTCCGCTATCGGCAGACAATGCCATAGACCTTGAGATATCGGGCGTAAGGCGTTTAAAACGGCCCGCCAGTCGTGACCTCGACTCTCGGCGGTTTTTACCTCCGCGCGAATTCGCCGTAGGAGTCCCCGGGTGGTCTGGGGTGCGGTTTCGAGGGTGAGGAACGGGGGATAGGGATCGGTGGGGCGGTGCGATCGGGGGATCAGGCCATGACGGGAAACCGCGTGGATTTTGCCCGTGAATCCCCTTTGTGCCAGGGAAACCACCATATCCACCATCGTTAACCCCGTACCGACGAGCAGAATCGTCCCGTCGGGTTTTAGCTCGGCGAGTGTGTCCGTCTCCCAAGCGTCGCGGAGATAGGGGGAATTGAGGGACGCGAGGGGTTGGGGAACCGTTGCGGGAAAATTGCCCAGCGCCAGAACTACTTTAGCGGCGCTGATTTTCTTGCCTCCTTTGAGGGTAATTGTCGCCTTTTCCCCGTCGAGTGCCAGATCGATCGCCGCATCGGTAAATGTCTCCAGACGGTGATCGGCAATGGCGTTGTCCCGCGCTTCTTCTAGGATCGATCGGATGTATTTGCCGTACACTAGACGCGGGACGAAGCTGGCCGGATCGATCGATCGATAGCCGTTATCTGCTAACCAGTGGAGGAAATGTTCGGGATCGTCCTCGAAGGCGCTCATTTTGCCCGCAGGAATATTGAGCAGGTGGCCGCTGTCTCGCGTTCCGTAGGCGATCCCCGTACCGAGGGGTTTTCGGCGCTCGATCAGGGCGATCGATAATGGAGTCCCCGTGTCGCGTAACAGGTTCGCCGTCACGAGGGAACCACTAAATCCTCCCCCGATAATGGCGATGTCGAAAGTTGCAGAAAATTGATTCCGGTCAATGTAGCTCATAGATCACTATCGGGGAGGGAATTAGGGGTATGGTAAGGGTGTCCTTGGGGAGAAAAGAAGCGTTTGGTTGAGCATTTAGGTTATCAATAGGCGATGCCCATTTGTTGAAAAATAGTATTAACTCGCCAATGTCGGTTTTTGCAGGAAGCTTCGGCCGCTATCTGTTGTTTTTTAATTCTCATAACAAATCCTTTTATAACTTTTCAAGAGAACGTAGGTTGGGTTGAAGCATGAAACCCAACGCCTGCTCATGTTACGCTACCGCTAACCCATCCTACAAATAATTTTACCTCCCTACTTAAAAGACGATTTTTAGGCATTCTTGGTTAAGACATTAAAAATAAACGATAGGATTTGCTGTCAATTAAGATATAAATCCCTAGAATAATATAGATAAAAGGACTAATTTTATGTCCGTAGTTTGTAACCACTTTAGCTATCCTGGGATGGGTAATCAAAAAATAGGCTAGGGCGCACCAAATCCCCATCATGAGATAAAAAATTATCATGATAATTAAGACGTGCATCGGGGAATTATTGGCAAAAAGAGAGGTATAGATACCAATATTATCACCGCCGTTAGCCACGGTCACGGCAGCGATGTAATAGGTTTGGGAGGGAAAACGAGGAACAAAGGAGCGATTTTTAGAATAATTAACATCTTCTCTTACTTCTTGAATGTAATCCTCATTTTCCCTTGACAAAAGTTGTTTAATGCCGATAATCAAAGGAATAAATCCTAATAGACCAATCCATTCTTTAGAAACCAGTAACCCAAATAGTAAACCGAGGGAACTAGCTAGGAGAATGAGGGTAAAACCGAGGTATTGACCAATAATCAGGTGTCGAGGTCGAAAATTAGCATTAAGTCGCGAGAAAAACAACATTAGCACCATCAGATCATCGAGATTTGTGGCTACAAAACTCGTCACGCTAGTAATTAAAAGGGCTACTAACCAATTCATAGATTGAAAAAAGAGATAATCCTTCCCATTCTAAATCTCGTAGTGCCAGATTTCCTCCTCTCGTAAAAGAAGACGATGGACGGGAAGACGTTCCACGGCCCCTTGTTGTTCAAGATGATTAAGTGCGCGGGTAATTGTGACTCTAGTGGTTCCCAATAAGTCAGCGATATCCTGATGAGTTAGACGCACATCAATTAATTGTCCGGTACCGGTTTGTTTACCAAATTGATTGCCTAACCATGACAGTAATTTCACAACCATAACATCAGTACGTTTGTAGCTACGAATAATACTTAGCTCTTGTGCTTGCTGAAGATGAGACAGCAGAATTTCTGCCATTTGATAACTCTCAACTGTGGAAAAGGAAACTGCTTGTACAGGAGTGATGCACTCAACTTGATAGGGATTGACTCTCTCTAGGGTTTTACCGACAAAACTGCCAGGTCCCCACAATCCCAAGACGATCAGGGTTCCATCTTCTAACCAGGTGGAGGTTTTCACGACTCCACTCTCGATTTTCCAGAAATTAGGGTTTCTGAGGGGCAAAATTGCCCGATTATCAAAGTGCCAGCGATGGGGGGTTGGTGGTTGATAGGTAAGCGTCATGATTGATAATTAATTTTGATTAGGTACTTAGCTAGTCAAAAGCACAAGGCCGTCGAGAAAGGAGCTTTTTAGACGAGTTAAGGTTTTTTTGAAGAATTTTGGGGTAAAAACGATAATTACCCCAAAAAAGACCGATTGTATGCCCTTGCAAGCCCTATTTATTTCGGGGTGCTAGTCTTCTCCAGTTCCGTTGTGGCCGAGGAGATCAGTTCTTGCCAAGCTCGATCGCTTTCCTGTAGAGTCTGTTTAACCGCGTCGATGGTCTTTTCCACGCGAGTTTTCAGGAAAGGGGAAGCACTGTCTTTGAGTCGTTCGGTGTCGTCGGCTAAGATATCGATCGTCTCGGAGGTATTAACGAGGCTATTTTCTAGGGTAATAAGGTTGTTTTGCAGGGTTTCACTGAGTTTAGCCCCAGATTTGGTCAATTTTTTCGTCAATTTACTCACTTTTTCCCCTAGATCGTCAATATTATCCGCTAAGTCCTCTAGGTTGTCCTGTTGAGCTTCGATAATCTTCTTGTCGAGAGAAGGAGCGGCTAGTTGAGCCTTTAGGTCATCGATAGCCGATTTTGTCGCTTGGATGGCTTTTTCATAGGCAATTTGGGCATCTTCCAGAATTTTTGGGCTAGAAACCTCATTTTTTTTCTTGACCGGTTCAACCACGGTGCCACCCGTTGCCGTTGCACGGTCGATGACGGCCAACTGTTCGGGGAGTAGCGGCAAGGCGATCGCATTTCCCCTTCCCCCTAGGAGCAAAGTGACAGTTAAGAGGAAAATCAGCAGCCGGAAAACTTGATTTTTGAGGCTTTGAAAGCTCTTATTTCGGTTGATCATAGTTGAATTTTCTCCTGTTTAGAAAAGTGGTTACTCTGTCTAAATATTATCACATAAAATTTTTGTTTTGTATTTGTTTATAATAAATTTTATGAAAAATTTATTATATTTTTTTGACCAATAAATTGCAGAAAAAACATAATCTTTTCGAGGTAAAAGCCAGTAAATAAAAGCTTTTGCCCTCTCAAAAAAAATTAATTTTTATCACTTTTTTTATTAATGAGATGCTGAATTATCCGATGGATTTATTTCTTGATTAATCGTAGATATTTTCTTACGACCTTTAATATATTTGCCTAAAGATTTATTTTTCTTAAGTCGTTTAATGCCACTTAAAGTGCACAGAGAGAATAGAGTTCCCACCAGAACCATCTGCCATAAACCGCAACCAGAAGCCGCGCCTAATCCTGCCGCTAACCAGATAGTCGCCGCCGAAGTCAAACCTTTCACTTGTACCTTATTTAGTTCCCGATGGGATTGTTGTAGGATGATTCCCGCCCCTAAAAAACCGACACCAGAAGCGACCCCTTGAATAGTGCGACTGAGAGCATTAGAAGACGCATAACCCACATCTCCTTCCGCTTGTAGGGGAATCATCACGAACATGGCAGCCCCGAGACTAACGATGATAAAAGTTCTCAATCCAGCCGGACGACCGCCTCGCTGTCGGTTATAACCAATCAGACAGCCGACGGCCATAGCCATACTGAGCCGAAAAATAATCGTTTGCCAATCTTCCGAGTCAAAAAACATTGTTTAACCCATCAAATGAGATAAAAACTTCGCCTAACCAATCAAAGCCCTTTCCAGATCCCGCTTTAAATCGTTCCTATTCTCGATCCCGATCGATAATCCTAGTAAAGCCGGTGTTATAGGTGGAAGTGAGATCAATGGGAACCGTTACCGCACCATGGCTAGAGTCTGGTTCTTGCCCCCCATGAATTGCCCTCGTTGCAAATTCCATCAATTTATTTTCCTATTAGTCGATATCTTCGAGGTCTTTAAACAGGGCCGTGCTGAGGTAACGTTCCCCGAAACTAGGCTGAATCATGACGATTAATTTATCTTCGTTTTCGGGTCTTTTGCCCACCTGAATCGCCGCCCATAAAGCGGCCCCGGCCGAGATGCCCGATAGTAGTCCCTCCTGACGAGCTAACCGTCGCGCGTAGGCGAAAGCCTCTGTATCATCGACGACAATCACCTCATCGATTAATTCCGGTCGGAAAATTGCCGGGATAAAACCGGCGCCGATGCCTTGGATTTTGTGCGGCCCCGGTTGTCCCCCCGATAAGACGGGACTATTAGAGGGTTCAACTGCGATCGCTTGAAATTGGGGACGACGGGGTTTAATGGTTTCGGCAATACCGGTAATGGTTCCCCCGGTTCCCACGCCACCGATAACGATATCTACCAGGCCGTCGGTATCGGCCCAGATTTCCTCGGCGGTGGTTTCCCGGTGAATTTTCGGGTTGGCCGGGTTGCGGAACTGTTGCAAACTATAGGCGTTGGGGGTATTTTCGACTATTTCCTCAGCCCGGGCGATCGCTCCTTTCATGCCTTGGCTACCCGGGGTTAATTCTAATTGCGCCCCGTAAGCTTTTAACATCGCCCGTCGTTCTAAACTCATGGTTTCGGGCATAGTCAGGACTAGGCGATAGCCTTTGGCCGCCGCTACCATGGCCAGGGCGATGCCGGTATTACCTGAAGTGGGTTCCACCAGAATTGTTTTATCGGGGTGAATTAGTCCGGCGGCTTCAGCGTCCTCCACCATACTGACCCCGATGCGATCCTTAACCGAGGCGGCGGGGTTCATACTTTCCAGTTTGACGACGATGCGGGCTTTTACTCCCTCTGCCACTGGGATTCGATTCAGTTGAACTAGGGGAGTCCGTCCTACCAATTGGGTGATGTCTCTTGCGATCGGCATAATCCCACTTGCTTTGTATTTGTTGACTATTTTTGATTATATATGTATTTAAGATGTTTTACAATACTTTTTAAGTCGGAGTACACTGCAAAATGCTGGTGTTGGCACCTCTGATCACAACGTCGGCGGGGATCCCTGTCGATTTTTTTGCCTTGCCACTTTTTTTGTATATCGAAGCACAATCGGCAAAATTGTCTTGGGAAATTTATCTCAATTTAGTTAATTATTATTAGTATATAAAAGCACATTTGTTTAAACAACTTAAAGGAATTATTAGAGAGATGAAAAGAGCGATACTTTTTCTTAGTATCGGGTTACACATTTAAGAAAGTTTTCTGAGATTTATCCTAAAAAATTATTTTTTTGCTGTTTTTTTAAGAAACAATTTTTAATAAATAAAAGTAGGAAAATGGTCTATAAAATAATTCATGGCAAAAACGAAGTCTGTCTAGGAGCGTCAATAAACGCTAAATTCAATTAACAAGAATTGTTCCTCGATATACAAAAAAATCTGGCCAAGGGAGAGTAAAATTTTTTCAAGGACGATAGTATAGTCCCAAGAAAAAAACTCCTAGATACTTTATCGGAAAAAATAAAGAAAAGCCAGAGCAATCAACCTCGATATTTTGCCGAAACCAATCATCATTATAGGAGATGAAAACTATGGTGTTAGATGCCTTTGCCAAAGTCGTTTCTCAGGCCGATACCCGCGGGGAATACCTGAGCGAGAATCAAGTCAATGCCCTAATTGCCTTCGTCAAAGATGGTAATAAACGCGTGGATGTGGTCAATCGTCTTTCCAGTAATTCTTCTGCGATCGTTACCGATGCCGCGCGTAGTTTGTTTTCAGAACAGCCCGTTTTAGTTGCCCCCGGTGGCAACGCCTATACCAACCGTCGTGCCGCCGCCTGCTTGCGGGATTTGGAAATTATCCTGCGCTACGTTACCTATGCCACCTTCACCGGCGATGCCAGCATCCTCGATGATCGCGCCTTGAACGGTCTCCGGGAAACCTACGTCGCCCTGGGAGTTCCGGGAGCTTCTGTTGCGGCCGGAATTCTCAAGCTCAAGGACGCTTCCCTTGCCCTAGCGGCCGATCCCAACGGTATCACTCGCGGGGATTGCAGTTCTTTACTAGCAGAAGTCGCTTCTTACTTCGATCGAGCGGCGGCGGCAGTTTCCTGATGCTGTGACTTTCTTATCTCAATCCGATTAAACTTTTGTAGGAGCAATTCCATCCATGACCAAAACACCTTTAACCGAAGCGGTAGCTACTGCCGATTCCCAAGGCCGTTTTCTCAGCAGTGCTGAATTACAAGTAGCGTTCGGTCGTTTCCGTCAGGCCGCCATCACCCTAGAAGCGGTAAAAATCCTCGCCCAAAAAGCCCCCAGTTTAGCCCAAGAAGCAGCCAACGCTGTCTATCAAAAATTTCCCTACACCACCCAACTCCAGGGGCCGAACTATGCCTACGATGAGCGAGGGAAATCCAAGTGCGTTCGTGATATCGGCTACTATATCCGGATTATCACCTATGCGCTCGTGGTAGGCGGTACAGGCCCGATCGATGAATATCTAGTCGCCGGTTTGAGTGAAATTAATAGCGCCTTTGAGCTATCTCCTAGTTGGTATATCGAAGCCTTAAAATACATCAAAACCAATCACGGATTAACTGGGGATGCTGCTGTAGAAGCTAATTCCTACATTGATTATGTGATCAACGCCCTTAGCTAATTCCCGTCAACTTTACGTCAACATAAGCTCAAATCTCCTAAATTCACCTCGGGATGAGCGCCGAGGTTTTTTTGCGTCCGTCTAACTTAGCCCTACTCGCGACCCTACCCCAACAAAAAAACCATCTTGGGCAAGATGGTTAAACACAACGAGTATAAACCGACAAACTTGACTTCAGACCGCTTTTTCTGGCCCAGTAGCGACGGGCAGATCCGTGGTACTGTACTCTGTCCAAGAACCCTCATAAATTCGCACCTTGGGATAACCGAGCAGATGTTTGAGGACAACATACTGTAAAGTCGCTTCCCGTCCCGTACTGCAACTGACAATAATATTATCCGAGGGCTTGATGTTGCGTTGGGCAAGAATCTTCCTGATTTCGTCTAAAGATTTCAATTTATGGGGATTTTTCAGAGATTCATCGGGATTATTCGCTTCCGTAAAAGTCGGCCAGGGTATATTTTTCGCCCCCGGAATATGACCATTTCTCAGCCAGATATCCTGTTTCCCCTGAAAAAGTTCTTCGGGTCTAGGATCGATAAAAACCACATCGGGTTTGCCGATCAATTTCTCTACTTCTGCCAAAGTCACCCGAATCGAGGGATTATCACGGACAGTAAAGCTCCCGGGTTGATATTTAGGGAATTCTTTCGTTACCTTCTGTTCAGAACCCTTATAACCCTTAAAACCCCCATCTAAGACGGCCACATCTCGGAAACCCGATCGCTCTAATAAATAGGCGACCATGGTTGCCCCCAAGACATCGCGACCATCGGAATATACTACCACTCGATCGCCATTAGTGATTCCCGCGGCGGCAAAGAGACTGCCAATTTTATCCTCTTGCCAATATTGAACCGGTAAAAATCCGTTTGGACCACGAAAATTATTGTCGGCTATATTCACCGCTTTCGGTAAATGACCGGTGATATATTCCAAAGGATTAATCCGCACATCGAGAATTTTTAACTTCGGATCGTTGAGATTTTGTGCTACCCACGCCGGCGATACAAAGTCTATCTTAGTCTCAGATTTAGACGTGGCCATCAGGGGCGATGACGGGGCTAAGGTAAAGGTTAAAATGCAGAGGAGAACTAAAGTGAAAAAAGCAAGGGGACGGCTGTGAAACCGTCCCAGGGATAGACCCTTCCCTTGACGCAGTTTTGGTTTCATGATTCAGTGTCAGCGACGAGTATCAAACGATAATTACTATAGGGCTTTGATTAGCTTTCTCCAAAAATTTAGGTATAACGTGATATTTTTTTTGGCAGCAAGTCGGTCAACTAATTAGGGTTTGCTAAAAAAGTTTGTTGGTGGGGTTAGGAGTCAGGAGTCAGTAGTCAGGAGGGGAAGTCAGAATAACAGAATAACCTCGCACACTGAGAAGCGGAACCCTTTGCAATCGCCTCCGGAAAGTGCAAGGGTTTTGAGTCCCTCGGATCGATTTCTCAACGTTTGTCTCTGGCACTTTTCTTGACAACAAAAGTCCCTAAACCGTTTTCTAGCAAAGCTTTCACTGATATTCAGCCAACCCTAATTATTAATTTCCTCTTGGGTGTTGATCGCCTTGGGTGTCTCTAATAACTGTTGCCACCAGATATGAACTAGGAAAGACCAAGCGCTCGCTAAAAGCCAAGAGGCAAGGATATCACTAGGAAAGTGAACTCCTAAATAAAGACGAGTCCAAGCAATAACCAAGACGAAGGGAATCCCCAGTAAAACCACCCCTAAAAACCAGCGCGTTCTCCAAGATAGGATCAGTAAAGAAACGACTAACAGGGAACTAAATAAAGTATGGCCGCTAGGGAAGGAAAAATCGTGGGGTAAGGGATAAAATAACTCCCAAAATTGCGGGCGATTCCGACGAAAAAGAATCTTGAGATTATAACTAATTGCCCAACCTCCCGCCATGGTTACAAGGAGATAAGCGAACCCATACCAGTATTTTTTTAGGGCAAAAATCAGCAGTGAAATTGTCAGTATCGGGGCCACTCCCCAATAAGTGCCTAATCCCGTTAGTTTTATCGCCAAAAAATTTAGGTTTAAATTAGCGGTTTGATGAATAGATAGCATCAGGGATTTTTCCCACGCAAATCCTTGCGGCTGCTGGCGAATAGCGATCGCTAAATCAGTAAAAGTTAGCGATGTTAACAAGATAACCAAGAAAATTAAGCTATTGTTTAAGTAAGTTTTGGGAATCACGGGGAAAAAGTGGCGATCGAGGATAACAGGGGCATTTCTAATACCTGAAAATGAATTAGGCCCAGAATAACTAAAGTGTAAACTGTCGAGGAAAGTAATCCATTTCTTAATTCTTTTTGCCAATTGCGTTCTTCTTTCTCTCCACCAATTAATTCTTTCGTCCCGAATTGCATTAGCAGAATTCCCACAAGATTGGATAACCAATAACCAACCATGGCCGCTGGTAGAAAAAAATCGGCGTGCAAGCAAGCAATTAAACGACCGAAACCGTAGGCGATCGGCAGATTAAAAATTAGATCGTTCCACCAACACAGGGGCGATAATAAGTAACCAATCAATACCAAGCTTCCGTTTTTGATTTTGTCAAGTAGATACATCTTTTTTTTTTAGTTACTAACTATCATCTTTGTTTTTTTTTGCCATCAGCTATCTAAGTAAGTAGGTGTTGAAAATTGTCAGATACCCCCCTTATTAAGGGGGGATTAAGGGGGGATTAAGGGGGGATTAAGGGGGGATCAATTAATCAGAACCACTTACTTAGCTGACGGCTCACTACTAATTAACGCTGGATTTGGTCAAAAATCGCCCCATCAGCGAAGAATTTTTTCTGGATCGCATCCCAACTACCAACCGCAGTATAGGGGAAAAGATTCGAAACTTTTGGGTATTGTTTACTAAACTCTTTAGCCACATTAGCATTAACGGGACGGAAACCCACCTTGGCGAATTCCCGCTGCGCTTCCGGAGTAAAGAGAAATTGGGCAAAAGCCGTCGCTACTTCCCGGGTTTTGCGTTTATCAACTATTTTATCCACTACGGCCACGGGCGGATCGATCGAAACATTGACCGCAGGAATAGTATAGGAAAAACCGGTTTCCCCTTTTTGACGGGCCAAAATTACCTCGTTTTCGTAGTTAAGCAGCACATCCCCCTGATCCTGTTTAAAGAAGACATCGCTGGCTTCCCGGGCATCTTTGGGTAGTACAGGCACGTTTTTATAGACATTGCGGACGAAATTGGTCGCTTGTGTTTCATTTCCGCCGGTCCGAGTTACCGATCCCCACAGGGCCAGAAAATTCCACCGGGCCACCCCAGAGGTTTTCGGGTTGGCAGTGATGACTTTAATCCCCGATTTGGCTAGATCTGGCCAGTTGCGGATTCCTTTGGGATTGCCCTGACGAGTAACTAAAGCTACCACGGAACGAGTGGCGATGGCGTTATTGGGGAGTTCTTTCTGCCAACCGGGGTTAACTAAACCCGCTTTTTGCAAGCGTTCCACGTCGGAACCGATAGCCAAATTTACCACATCTGCATCTAATCCGTCGATAACAGCGCGGGTTTGGGAACCAGAGCCGCCATAACTCTGTTTAATCACCACATCCTGTTTTTTCTCTCTTTTCCATTTGTTGACGAATAGAGGGATGATTTTTGAGTAGGCCGATTGAGTCACCGCGTAGGAAACCAGGGTGATTTCCACGGTTTGTTGTTTAGCTTGCTGTTTATCCGCAGCTGCCAGCAGCTTACTCGATGCTGATAGGGGACTAGAAGCTAGTCCGATTCCCGTTGTGACGACGGCAGCCGTAGCTAGAGAAATAAAGGGTAAGAGGGTTTTCGGTTTTGGGGATCTAGGATCAGGGATCACGATGTCATCGGCTCCTTTGTTTATTTATGGGAGATTGCTAGGTATTTTCTCTGAGATTGTATTTTATATGAAATAAAAAACAATTACAATACATCGAAGAAAAAATTATACGCTCTTAGTTAGGTTATATGCAAATAAATCAAGCCATTAATGGCTTGATTAGCTGAAAAAAGTGTAAATATTCGATTTATACGGCTTAAATGTGCCTTTAAATCTGCCTGAAGTCTATTTATGCTTCCAGAATAGAGATTTTATCGTTTTTATGGAGAAGAAATAATTTTTTAGCACTCAAAAACCTCTCCCTAGGTGGGTTCACCGGTGAGGTTAGCGGACCTTAGCAACTATTACCCTAAAATTGAAGCGGTCTAACGACTTCAATCAATAAGCAGGGTGCGTCCCCAAAAATCCTGCATTAGGGAACGCACCCTACAGCGGTAGCCATCCCACTTATTGACCTCGCCCTGGCTTACAGTCGGCAAAACTTAATGCCTCTGTGTCTAAAAAACTGGCGATCGCCATCTCAAGAATCGCTTCAACGGGATAATCAATTTCAGTAGCGCGAGCAATCAAAGCATCCTGAATCCATTCTGGTAAGCGTCTTAAAATAATTTCTGCATCAGTGGACGAGATTTGCTCTGAAAGTTTCGCTCGCATGGGTTAGGACTCCAGCATGAATTTGAACATTATAGGGTGGCTCAGTCGCTCTCAAAATGATCGCATCTAATTCTAATAGTAGCGCAGGGTTTTTCGAGTAAGGTATTGTCTGCACTGCAATTCGTATAGTCATTTCAATTAAGATTGAGAATATCAATGCCAGAGTCCATAAGAGTTTAACTGGTCTAGAGTGTATCAGACTTATCTGAAATGATTATAGATTGTCGGTTGTCGAACTGATCATGCCACAGAAAAAGATGCTTTACATTTCATTAACGCACTGCTAGGCAGTGCCTTCGGCATCGCACTGTCAGGAATTTAGAAATTTGGTATAAGTAGTCTAATCATAGGTCGGGTGCAGTGATTTGTTAGACATTTTTCTAACTAGGGACTATGACAAAGGTTTAATTGTCACTAATCCCCCAGCAAAACCCTGAATATTCAAATCATAGCCATCAAGTAAACCCATACCAACTAATGGATCTGTCTCTGACTCATTGATTTCAATAGATTTGATCTGACCATCCCAGATCACAGTTGCCTCAAATACGTTAAACATACAGAGGCTTCCATCGCCCAAGATTCCCTCTTCTTGCATATACCACGTTAATCCTAGTGTTGTAATGATAGCAGAAGGCAACGTGAGAAATCCAGTGTAACCAGTGTCAATAACTGCTTTAATCGCTTGCCTCTGGTGATTTTCGCCTAGCACTACGAATTGAATAATTGCTTCTCGGCGCGAATTGACGCTCCCCATCATCATGGCGACACACTGGGGGAACGAAAGCCAAAACGATGGACGGCACGATGTCCAATGCGAATACCAAATATTTGTGCATCAGGAAAACGTATTAACAGTTGTTTAGCAGCTGTTAGGCTGTCGTCAGCCACTTCAAAAGCCCCTGTTTCGATGTCTATTGCTACAATCTTCCCATGATTCCCTTCCTCGATTTGGGAGCGTACCTGAGACTCATAGACTTCGTGTCCACGTCGGGCAAATTCTTCTTTGCTGTAGCGGGGTTGTCGAACTGTCATTGAAGCGACCCTGTGGCAACTTTTGCCCCTCTATTTTAACCTAAACATTGGCAATCTTCCCTAACATTCCTCAACTGGGCCCACAAGAGCAGCACCGCACCTAACCTCACAGCTTCAATCAATGTGCATGGTGCGTTCCCCAAAATCTATTGGCAGCGGGTTCATTAGACCTAGTTTTCATCAGCGTGTAAAGTGATTAGTCCTTTAACAATGCTCTAAACCCCGCTTGTTGAAAATGGGTATCGGCAGTTAGTGCGTCAGTGATTCCTCGATCCTGCATCACGATGAATGACATACAGTCCACCAACCCCCATTCTTTGTCTTCTCGTTGCTTAAACAAATTGAATGCTAACCTGTATAGGCTATTGGTTAATAAAATGACTTGAACGCTGGGATCGGTTTCGAGGGATTCTAAAAGTTGGATTGCCGCCGCTCTGTATCTTTGCTTAGAAAGTGCATTACCTATTTCTAGCAAGATCGCCTGAGTTGTTACTAGACGGGTTTTGTTAGTCTCAATTTGATTAGCAAGCTGAACAGCCCGTAGATGATTTCGATCGGTGACGGAAGATAACGCGATCGCAAAAGATGTATCTAAAAAAACTTCAGTCATTAGACCTCTTGCAAAAGTCTTAAGTCGATCCTTGTACAGCAACATTTTTGAAGATTATCAACTACTAATAAATAATTAACTGAAAGTCCCTCCCATTATTGTTTCTATCGTTTGTTTTCGGATTTATGCAAGAGGTCTATTATGGTCAATGGTTTCACCAGACAAATATTGGTCAATTTTTTCTGACCAATCAGGTTCACCCTGTAATTTCAAAGACTGAGCAGTTTCCAGAAACGTTTTAGGTGGTTTTACTTCATTGGGTAAAACACTTTCAATGATAATTGTCACCCTCGTGCCTGCGGCTAGGTTTAAGGGTTCTTCCAGTTGAAGGGCTGTCCCATCAAATACGGCTTCGAGTGCTTGAGGCATTATTTTCTAACTGCTGAGGACTGTCTATCTATGTTCATTATAGCCCGCCCCTTACCGGACAAGATCAGTGTACTGCTAGGCCGTGCCTTCGTAATCGCACTTAGACTCACCGCTTCAATCAATGAGCATGGTGCGTTCTCAAAAATCCTACATTAGGGAACGCACCCTACGGCTGAAACAGTCCAGTCAGCGTAACGCACGAATTTTGAACATTAGATAAGGTGCGTTACATTTCATTAACGCACCCTACAAGATATCTTGACTGGTTTTTCAAAAACGTCAAACCTTTGCAACACCGCCAAAATCCCTCGTCAGTCCGCTCCAGCCAGGTTGTTATGCAGCGCAGCTAACAAATAAGAGAAATTAATATAGCTTCAACGCATCATCTGTAAATGAAACGCTTTAGAAAAAGAACTATAAATATAATAAGCATGGCTGAAATACCAACCAAGAAAAGTTCAGCCCAGTTCCCATTTGATGGCAACCACAACGAAAGAGCTTTCCAAAAAGGGCTGACTATTGATTTGGCAAAAGATGCAGAGGCAATTAATCCAAGTATCGTCAAAAAAACTCTAAAATTATCACCTTGTTTAGACTCAATAAACTTAATTTCACTCTCTAGAATTGACAGATTTTCAGAAATTTGACTTTGCATTGCTTCTAGATTCATTTGTTCCCACCCTTTAGAGAGTAAGTCTCTAACCTCATCATAAGGAGTTGTTTCAATCATTTTTGATTTTAATTCAGCAAGATCTCTTCTGATAGCTAGGATATCTGGATATTCTTTCAGTGTTTTTGACTTTTCAATAAGGCTTTTATAAAGAATGAAGCCATATTCAAGTAATTCAACTTGAACTTGATGTTCGTATATCAAATTACCTCTATTAATATCCATCCATTGTTCTTGATTCTCAAGTCCACTTTTAGACCAAACCCACAACGTTACCGCCGATGTAATATAAGCTGCATAGTCTTCAAATTTACGTGAATTTGGAGGTAAGTAGATCGAAAAATCACCGCTTGCTTCTGGAACACGCGCTAGTATTCGACCAAAAAATTCCTTATTTGACTCCTCATTTCTAGAAGAAGCATCTAGCTGATTACTATGCCGAACTAAATGTATATGAGGTCTACCGCTCCAATACTCCCCTATTTCTGGCATTTTTGGAACTCCTTTTATTAATAGTTCAATAGAAGAAATAGGGCTTTTAACAACAAATCCTACAATGGTAAATAATGTCTGTGTTATAGATGTAATAGTCTCTTTTCTGTCTGTACCGAAAAGTGGCGCTACCTCAAATTCAAAATCGCCAGACTCAACCTTTCGTGATAAAGCCCGAAGTGTTTTTTTCTGTTTCTTCTTTTTCTCCAAAAGATCGAGTCTTTGAAATATATTAATTTTGGGGTTTGAGTAATATTGATAAGCCTCCGGAGCTAAAACACTAATGGCAGTTGGCACTATGGCAAAATCATAGTCATATTGCTGTATGTTGACATAGTTGCGAATAAAATCACTAATCTCAACAGAATCATCTGGAGATATCATACGAAGCTCGATAAGCAGAACACCACTTTGATACAGAACAATAACTGGATAAAGACTAGTAATTCTCTCTTCTTTCTTTACTAGACGAATTGGTTGTAGAAAAGCCCTAAGATGTGGCGTTGGAAGTTCTCTACCTTGAGAAATTTGTCGGGCTTCACCATACAAAAACTGTACTCCAATCAGCCAAGTCTCGCGTGCGTACCGAGTGAAGTCTCTTACTTCTACAGAATTCGCATTGAATTCAGCAGAAAACTTCTTTAAATCACCTGATAACTCAAGGACAGTTTTGCCTGAAACAACACCATTATCGGTTCGACAAAAAGTTTCGCCGCTTGATATTATGCAGCAATCTGCAATTTCAGATTCAACTAGTAATTTAGCTACGGTTTCTAGATTATTTATGTGGGCTTTAAGGTAAGTTGAGAATGTATACCATATTTCCCATTCTTCAAGGTAGAACGAATCCATGCATAATCAACCGTTTAAAGGTACCTTAATCTTAAACTACAACAGATAAGCCTCAAGCTGACGCTTTATTCAGAAATTGAAGCTGTATAACTATATACTATACGGAAATTTTCCGTATATCACGCCAAATACGCATTTTTTTAAGAATCTTTCCGTATATTACGCTCAAATGGAGCGATCGCAAGAAGTTTTCCGTATAATATTACGATAAGCGTGTTATGCCGATTAGCGTACTCTGTGATGAACCCTCCCCCACTGATTTGTTCAAAGTTTTCTCGTTGTGCGACTGTCAGATAAACTTTATCTCGCCTACCTCTTCCCATGATTGATGTCCTCAGTTGAGCTTATCTATTGCCCTATTTTAGCTGTGTCAGTCCACTACCAGATCGGCTACCTGAAATTTCAGCTATCTGTAATGAAATTTCATCTATCTGTAACCCTACAGGCCAAAATAGTTTAAAAATCCGTCGATAATTTCTAGGATAGAAGTAAAGACCATCCTTGCCTACTTTTTCTATGATCCTAGCCGCCGAAACTGGACTAAAAACCGCTACTCTAGACGTAAAAGGCATGAAATGCGCTGGCTGTGTTAGTGCCGTAGAACGACAACTCAGCCAAAATCAAGGGGTAAAATCGGCCCAAGTTAATCTAATCACGGAAATTGCCGTGATTGAATACCAACCAGATGCGATCGCACCAGAGCAGTTAGCCGCAAAATTAACCGCGATTGGATTCCCCTCCCAACCGCGCAGCTCATCGACTCCCCTTTCTCAACAAAATCAACGGCTGCAAAACCAACAAAAAGAACGGCAACAACAATTATACCGATTAGCGATCGCTTGTTTTTTACTGGTTTTTTCCCTGATTGGTCACTTACACCACATCGGGGGACCAGAAATCCCCATCTTTCAAAGTATTGCTTTTCACTGGACTTTAGCCACCCTAGCCATTTTATTCCCCGGCCGCGATATTTTCATCGATGGTTGGCGGGGATTACGGCACGGAATGCCAAATATGAACACTCTCGTTAGTTTAGGCACAGGTAGCGCCTATATAGCCAGTTGTTTGGCTCTTATCTTCCCTAATCTCGGTCTAGAGTGCTTTTTCGATGAACCGGTCATGCTGTTAGGGTTTATTCTCCTCGGACGGACTCTAGAAGCGCATTCCCGTCATCGCGCAGCCGCAGACCTAGAAGCGCTTACCTCCCTACAACCGGCAGTGGCTCACCTGATTGGTAGTACAGATGACCGTGTGGGCGTGGCCATTCCCGTGGAACAGCTGCGCGTCGGGGAATGGGTGCGCGTCTTACCCGGAGAAAAAATTCCCGTGGATGGGGAGATTATTCAGGGAAGAACCACGGTAGATGAAGCTTTGTTAACGGGGGAATCGCTGCCGGTGGTCAAGGAAATGGGAGATCTAGTCATTGCCGGCAGTTTCAATCTCTCTGGTGCGATCGCCGTGCAAACTCGTCAGGTGGGGACCGATACCACCCTAGCTAAGATTATCGCAGCCGTGGAATCAGCCCAAACTCGCAAGGCCCCGGTGCAGAAGATAGCGGACCGGGTAGCGGGTTATTTTGCCTACGGAGTCATGATAATTGCCCTAATTGTGCTGCTCTTTTGGTATTTTTGGGGAACTAGGCTCTTTCCAGAGGTGTTAGGGTCAACCACAGGACACCACGAGATGATTCAACCCACTTCTCCCCTACTTTTGTCCCTAAAATTAGCGATTTCTGTGCTTGTGGTCGCTTGTCCCTGCGCTCTCGGTTTAGCCACACCGACGGCCCTACTGGTGGGAACCAGTTTAGCAGCCGAACGGGGCATTTTAATTAAAGGGGGCGATGTTTTGGAAACCGTCTCGCAACTGCAAACGGTGGTTTTTGACAAAACGGGAACCCTCAGTCAAGGTCATCCAGAAATTACCGATTGTTTGAGTTTTTCTGAGCTTAATTCCCTGGAAATTCAACAATTAGCCGCAGTAGTGGAGAGTGGTACTAATCATCCCCTCGCTCGGGCGATTTTAGACGCGGTTACTCTTCCTACTAACCTGACGGGGGAAGATTTTCAAACTGTGGCCGGATTGGGAGTTTCTGCAAGGGTGCAGGGGTCGAAAATTGTTCTAGGAAATCGGCAATGGTTGGCGCAGAACGGCATTAAAATCGATGAAACTATCTGGGGGATTCAAGAGCTTTTACAAGCGGGTAAAACGGTGATTTATCTAGGTATGGAAGAACAATTACTCGGCGCGATCGCTTTTCAGGATCGATTACGTCCCGATGCTCAAACAACCGTTAATCAGTTGCAAAAACTCGGTTTAGAGGTGATTTTACTCAGTGGCGATCGCCAAGAAGCGGTGACAGCGATCGCTAATAGTTTGGGTATTAGCCAATTTTATGCCGAAGTTGCCCCCACCGAAAAATCCGCCTTAATTGCCGACCTACAGACAAAAGAGGGCAAAATCGTGGCTATGGTCGGGGATGGTATCAATGATGCTCCCGCACTAGGACAGGCTAACATCGGTATTGCTCTGGCCGGTGGCACAGAAGTGGCCATGGAAACGGCTGGGATCGTTTTAATTAGCGATCGCCTGGAGGATGTGGTGCAATCTCTGCATTTAAGTCTCGTCACATGGCAAAAAATCCGACAAAATCTTTTTTGGGCTTTGGGTTATAATACCTTTGCTATTCCCATTGCCGGTGGTTTATTACTGCCCCGTTGGGGTCTAGCTTTCAGTCCGGCCCTAGCAGCAGCTTTGATGGCTTTTAGTTCGGTTATGGTAGTGAGTAATTCCTTGCTTTTACGTCGTCAATTTCCCCCGCTCAAATCGACGCAGGAAGAGAATAGATAATCAGTTTTTAATAACTGGATTTAGTATAATTCTCCCTCTCTGCTGCTCCTATCCATTAGTCACATCTTTCTTAACATAAAATTTGACAAAAAGAGAAAAGTGTGCCAGATGGCTCAAGGGGGTTCTATGGGGGAACTAATTTGATGAGATAGTTTCCAAGTCTCGCTGATATCATGTAACCTTCGCAGT
>NZ_JADBSZ010000119.1:0-6946 GCF_020246425.1 Microcystis sp. M079S1 | reverse complement strand
ACTTTCTTGCTGATAGGTTTGCAGAATCCATAAACCCTGTTCACCCCGTCGAAAAGTTTCTACTCGTTGGTGTTTACTATTCACTAAGACATATTCCTCTAAACTTTCTAGAGTTTGATAATCATTAAATTTATCACCCCTATCAAAAGCTTCTGTGGAATCGGAGAGAACTTCAATAATCAATTTAGGAAAACGTTTGTAGGTAGCGGTTTCTCTATCTCTGTCATCGCAGGTGACAATAATATCGGGATAATAAAAGTGATTGCGCTTCTCTAATCTGACTTTCACATCGGCAAAATAAACCCGACAATCGGAACCCCGCAAATGATTACGAATAATTGTGTATATATTCCCCGCAACAATATTATGAGTATCCGTCGTTCCTGCCATGGCGTAAACTTGTCCATCGATATATTCGTGTTTAATGGGACTTTTTTCTTCAAACTGAAGATATTCTTCTGGGGTGAGATTATTATAGTTAGATAGAGCAATCATGGGTTTAATCGTTGAAGGAGATTTTCTTAAGTACTTTCGGGAGTATCATTAACCGTTTCTAGGGTGACATCCTCGTATAAATCCCGAAAAGATGCCGTCAGATTAATACTCTGTAAACTAAAACTTTCTTGCTGATAGGTTTGCAGAATCCATAAACCCTGTTCACCCCGTCGAAAAGTTTCCACTCGTTGGTGTTTACTATTCACTAAGACATATTCCTCTAAACTTTCTAGAGTTTGATAATCATTAAATTTATCCCCCCTGTCAAAAGCTTCTGTAGAATCGGAGAGAACTTCAACAATCAATTTAGGAAAACTTTTGTAGGTAGAGGTTTCTCTATCTCTGTCATCGCAGGTGATAATAATATCAGGATAATAAAAGTGATTGCGTTTCTCTAATCTGACTTTCACATCGGCAAAATAAACCCGACAACCAGAACCCCGCAAATGATTACGAATAATAAAAGTGAAATTGAGTCCGATAATATTATGAGTATCCGTCGTCCCTGCCATGGCGTAAATTTGCCCATCGATATACTCGTGTTTAATGGGACTTTTTTCTTCAAACTGAAGATATTCTTCTGGAGTGAGATTATTATAGTTAGATAAAGCAATCATTGGTTTTTCTCCTAATCACAACTTTATTAAGTACCTAAGCAGGTAGGTGTTAAAAATTGTCGGTGCCCCCCTTATTAAGGGGTAGGGTTGATTCATAGTAGGGTTGATTCATAGTAGGGTTGATTTATAGTAGGGTTGATTTATAGTAGGGTTGATTCATGAATCAACCCTACCATTGGTAGGGAAGGATCAGGGGCAAAATCTATCTTCTATTTAATTAGAACCACTTACCTAGGCAAAATTAATTATACATCTAAGCCGTCAGCCTTTTCCGTAATCAGTCAGCAGTATTAAGTAACAGTACATTCCCTGATTACTGTTCACTGTTCACCGATAACCGAAAAGTCTCCTCTCTCCGAGTCTCGACTAGGAAATTAACTTTGCAGGACTAGATACCTGTTGAAATACTGTCTAGGAGAACTGGCAAAAAGAGCCTCGAATGGTTAATCTATATGCTATTACCCTTGTAACTCTCTATAACTACTGCTATGACAACCCTAATTGACTATTCAAATATTCAATCTTTACCCGAAGTTTGGTCAATAGTTGCCCAACGTTTCCCCAATATTATCGCCCTGCACGATCCCCACAGTAAACCGGAAGTAATTCTCACCTATCGGGAACTTTATCAACAAATTCAGCAATTTGCCGCCGCTTTACAAGCATTAGGAGTCACAGAAACCGAAAATGTCGCTTTATTTGCCGATAATAGTCCCCGGTGGTTTATTGCCGACCAAGGTTCCATGGCAGCCGGGGCCGCCAACGCGGTACGATCTGCTCAAGCAGATGCAGAGGAATTAGCCTATATTCTGGCCGATAGTGACAGTCAGACGCTGATTGTCGAAAATAACAAAACTTTAGGCAAATTGCTGGCGAAAATCCCTGAATTGCCCCTAAAATTAATCGTGCTGCTCACCGACGAAGACCCCGCTACTGGGGCGATTTCCGTGCAGACCTTAAATTTCAAGCAACTAATGGCGATCGGGGCTGAGAACACCCTTAAACCCATCACCAAGTGCGAAAATGATCTGGCTACCCTCATCTACACATCGGGAACGACGGGACAACCAAAAGGGGTGATGTTAAGTCACGGTAATCTGCTGCATCAGGTACGCAACTTAAACGCTATCTTTCAACCGGATCCAGGCGATCGAGTTTTAAGTATACTACCTTCATGGCATTCCTACGAGCGCAGTTGTGAGTATTTCAGTCTAGCTCAGGGTTGCACCCAGATTTATACCAGTATTCGCACTTTTAAGCAGGATTTAAAGCAATTTAGTCCGCAATTAATGGTGGGAGTTCCCCGTCTTTGGGAATCTCTTTACGAGGGTATCCAAAAACAATTTAGCGAACAATCGGCCACAAAACAGAAATTAGTGCGATTTTTGCTAGAAAAGTCGGAAAAGTACGTTATTGCTAAACGTATCGCTGATAATCTCAGTCTAGATCACCTTCACGCTTCCGGGATCGAAAGACTGAAAGCAAGAATTCAATCCCTCTTACTCTATCCCCTCCATGCCATCGGTGATAAGCTAGTTTATGGCAAAATTCGCCAAGCAGTGGGAAATAAAGTTAAAATCTTGGTTAGTGGCGGTGGTTCCTTAGCCAGACATCTAGATACTTTCTATGAGATTGCGGGAATCCCGATTTTAGTTGGTTATGGACTGACAGAAACTTCTCCTGTCGCTACCGTCCGTCGTATCGATCATAACCTGCGCGGGTCTGCCGGTCGTCCCGTCTTTCAGACAGAAATCTGTATTGTCGATTTACAGAGCAAAGAAGTCTTACCGACAGAAAAACACGGTTTAGTCTTGATTCGCGGTCCGCAGGTGATGCAGGGATACTATAAAAAACCCGAAGCAACCGAAAAAGCGATTTCTCCCGATGGTTGGTTTGATAGCGGTGATATTGGTTGGTTAACCGCTGCCGGGGATTTAGTCTTAACAGGACGGGCCAAAGATACAATTGTTTTGAGCAATGGTGAAAATATCGAACCGCAACCGATTGAAGATGCTTGTTTACGCAGTCCCTTTATCTCCCAAATTATGCTAGTGGGACAGGATCAAAAAGCTTTGGGGGCTTTGATCGTGCCTAATCTTGATATACTGTCCAATTGGGCGCAAGAACAGAAAATATCCTTAAATTTACCCGATCTTCACAGCGAGCGCTCAACGATTCTTTCTAGCGATCTCTACAGCAAAAAAGTCTTAGCTCTCTACCAACAAGAATTAAAGCGCGAGGTAAGAAATCGGCCCGGTTATCGTACCGATGACCAGATTAAAACCTTTGAGTTAATTTTAGAGCCTTTTTCCCAAGAAAACGGCATGATGACCCAAACTTTAAAGATTAAACGACCGGTAGTAACGCAACGCTATCGCGATATGATTAACGAGATGTTTGCCAAGTAAATATTTCTGGCAAATATTCCCTAACCCCTTGACAAAAAAACCTTTTTAGGATAAGCAAATCATGGATGACGCACAAACCAGTTTATTACTGAAGCGCCCGGTGACAATTAAAGTCATCGTGACCCCGCGCTGGAAAGAAGAAGCACAACAGCAATTACAAGCACAAATGGCTCAAATTGACGCACAAATTCAACAATTAGAAACCCAAGGCCAAAGAGCGATCGCCGAAATTCAGCGTCAGAGTCTGATCCCCTTACCCCCCGCGGCTGCCCAACAGATTGACAATATTCAAATCCAAGTCAATCAACAGAAAAGTGAGTTTCTCGAACAAAAAAACCAGTATCTGCAACAACTGCAACAGGTACAACTCTTGGAACTCAATCAAGAAGTCGCCCAAGCACAATTAGAAAGCTTTTTCCGCGTCGAAAAAGGCGATAACTTAGTGGCAAAAATGAATGTGGAACTCGTCCTTAGAGATGGCATAGTCGAAGAAATTCGCGGCGAAATTTAAAGCTAGGGTGAGCAGTTACCCGTCCCTGTCAAATTAAAGGCTAAAATCGGCAATAGCAAGGGGTATTCTCCCTTGCTAACCGAGAAAACCGCCCCTAGCTCACATCACCCCTGACATGACTTGATCGGGCCTGAAAAATATATTAAGATTCTTTATCGATCGCCCGGACACCCTCGCCTATATTGTTGTATAACTTCATATCTCCATCGACTCACCCTTAATTAGATCCTATAAATATAGAATCTCTATGCTTTCTTTCTTACCCACTATTCTTTTAGCTCAGTCCGCCTCGGTCTTGCCCCAGATAGAGAGGAAATTAATCACCCAATATCAGGAAGTGCGTCAGTTACCCGGTCAACTGAATGATGTGCTGGTTTTTAATAGCAATAGTCCCGAAATCGTAGAAAAAGAGGGAATTCTCCTCTCTACTTTCCCCGGCAAAGGAAAACGTTATCCCATAGCCCATCTCAATCATCCCCTACAAGGACGTTTTGACGTTTTCACCCACCACATCGCTCGTCAAACCGATCCCAATCGCGACCTACACCAGGGCCTGATCGTTACTAATCCCACCTCCAGAAACCTCGTTATCCGCATCCTGCAAGGAGTCAGTTACGTCACCTCCGCCGATGCCCCTTTTGTCGATTTACCCTCTCTGGTGGAAGATCCGAACGGCCGGGTTTTTTCCGGTCCCGGTTCCCGTTTAGCCAGCGATATCATGCGTCGTCGCCATGATACCCAATTTCCCGCCCAGATCGTCATTCCCCCCGGCCAAAGTCGGATGCTATTCGATCTGGTTATCCCCAGAAGTAGCGCCCGCTCGACCCTCCTACGTCTCTACAGCGATGGACCTGTCTATATGGCCAATTTAGCCCTCTACGAAGTTCCCCAAAAAGTCAAAATCGAAGATCGGGAAATAGCAACCTTTCGTCCCCCTACCCTAGAGGAATGGCGTACCCTATTAGTTAGAGGTGATTTAGCCGCTCCTCGCGATTTTCCCCCCACTCCCCCCGATCAATGGTTCCCTGGAAGAAGAAATTTTTATGGTCGCGTGGCCGGAATTTCTGTCGGTTCGGAATGGGCAACCCGCATTGTCGATCCCAAAGGGGGAATTAATCTCACCATTCCTCAACCCGGTCAAGCTTTTGCCTATCCTTTAAGTACGGTGACAGCAGCTACTTTCGGAACCAGACAAATCCAAAGCGCCCCCATGTTAGTGCGTTATCCCGATACGGCTTTCAAAGCTCACGGTAATTACGGTGTTCACTACTATCTGACTTTACCTCTATATAACAACACTAGCAAAACGCAGGTGGTGGCTTTGAGTATTCAAACCCCAATTAAAGAAGACAATTATCTCGATCGCTTGCTATTTGTTGAACCCGTCCAGGGACCGGTATTTTTCCGGGGTGCAGTGCGCGTTACCTATCGTAACGCACTGGGACGCACCGAGGAACGTTTTTTCCATCTCGTTCAACGGGAAGGACAACAGGGAGAAGCTTTAGTACAGGTGGAACTTCCCCCCGGAGCCAGACGCGACATTAATCTCGATTTTCTCTATCCCCCCGATGCCACACCCCCCCAAGTTTTGAGCGTTAAAACTTTGGAATAAATAGTTTTTCTCGAAAAGTTAACGGCTGATTGTCGGTAAAAATAAGTAAGATAAGTAGGTGGGTATTAAAA
The DNA here is from genome assembly GCF_020246425.1 of Microcystis sp. M079S1. Classification (NCBI taxonomy): domain Bacteria; kingdom Bacillati; phylum Cyanobacteriota; class Cyanophyceae; order Chroococcales; family Microcystaceae; genus Microcystis; species Microcystis sp. M079S1. The sequence continues at coordinate 1,232 of NZ_JADBSZ010000119.1, read as the reverse complement.
ACTTTCAGATGCCCCCCTTATTAAGGGGGATCCCCCCGCCTTCGGCTTCCCCCCTTATCAAGGGGGGCTAGGGGGGATCGAACCTAAAATCCATTTTAAATTTAATTATAACCAGCTACTTACACTGATATTAATCTCTCTCTGTGAATCGGCCGATGAATATTAGCAAAACTTGCTTTATTTTCTGCTTATTATCTCAATTCTTGGGCAATGCAGCTGCGAGTTTAGCCGTGACTAAACTCGATTTTGATACCGGTCAACCCCTAACAAATCAAGTGGTTAGATCGGGGAAAATTAAGGTACAAGTTAGCTATCAACCCATCGACCTAAACGAGAGAGTTGATGATAATTATGATATTAATAATGTTTCTTATCAAATCTTTTATAACGAGCAAATTTATCAGGAAAATAGCGGGTATAGTGCCTTTGGATCTGGCTATGTCGAATTAAGAGATTTAGATAATAATGGCATCGATGAGATTATCGTCTCCACCTATAGCGGCGGCGCACATTGCTGCACATCTTTGGTAATTTATACTTGGCAAAAAGATAAATTTATTAGAGAAGAAACGGGTTTTTTAGATGGTAGTGGTGGTTCCTTTGAAGATTTAGATGGAGATAATAATTATGAATTTGTCACCGTTGATAATGCTTTTTTATATGCTTTTAGTTCCTACGCCGCCTCTTTTCCTCCCTCCAAAATTTATACTTTTCAACAGGGTAAATTAGCGGATGTCACTAGAAAATATCCCCAAGAATTAAGGAAAACTTTAGCAGCAATGTTGAAAGCCTTTCAGTTAGCTAAAAAAGAAAAAGCCGAAGTCAATGGCATTTTGGCCGGTTATGTCGCCCAAAAAATTCTCCTAGGAGAATACCCAGAAGCTTGGCAATTTCTCCTCGCTAATTACGATAAAAACTCCGATTGGGGTCTCGATATCTATGGCGAAAGTACAGCGATCGGCAAATATCCAGACTTTCCCACTGCCCTGAGCGCTTTTCTCCTGAAAAATGGCTACTTAGGGTCTGCTGAAAAAGTTTGTTGGTGGGGGCAGGGTGTGGCCCCCCCAACCCCCCCGACATCGGGGGGGCAGGTGGGGTGTAGGGTTTTCCCGATTTTGAGGTAGTCAGTTACCTAAAATTCAGGGAAAAAGTCCCTGAATTTTACCCGCGATCACTCCAATGGTCAGCACTTTTTGAGGGGAAAAAAGTCTAAAAACCTTATCCAACAATGT
>NZ_JADBSZ010000118.1:0-18347 GCF_020246425.1 Microcystis sp. M079S1 | reverse complement strand
GAATGACCTGGCGTGCCTGGAAGCGGAACCCTTTGTGTTCGTCTCCAGAAAGTGCAAGGGTTTTGAGTCCCTCGGATCGATTTCTCAACGTTTGTCTCTGGCACTTTTTGGGCTAAAAAAGTCCCAAAACCGTTTTCTAGTCAGGCTTCCAGTAATTTTCAGCCAGCACTAAGTAATACTGATCTCTTTGTCCGTCCACCAAATCGGCGAACATGGCGAGAACCCACTCGAACAATCCAGATTTGTGCATCTGGATGACGGGCTTCGAGTCAATGCAAGCAGCCATTTCACGAGCGTCAACTTCAAAGTCTCCTGTTTCAAGATCGATCGCCACAATTTTGCCATGATTGCCTGACTCAACTTTGGGACGCACTTGAGATTCATAGATATCATCTCCTCGGCGGGCAAATTCCTCTTTGCTATAGCGCGGTTGACGGATTACCATGATTAGGAATTTTTGTAGATTATCTATTTAGGGCTGGCTGAATAATGGTAAAACCCTTTTAAAATAAGGGTTTTCACCTGTTAAAATCCGATGTTCATGCTGCGAAAATAGGATTAAGACCTTCAAAAACCTGGCATTATCCTTCTTTTAGTACATAAATTGGTACGAAAAAAGAGGGCAACAAAGCCTGAAACGACCGGCTACTGACTCCTGACGACCGACTCCTAACCCCACCAACAAACTTTTTCGGCAAACCCTATTTATTGGCATTGTAACCCATTGGAAAAAGCTCCGAATAGATCAAGCCAAAGTCAGGGGCTTTACATCTCATTAACACAGCCTACAAGATCGGCGTACTGCTACGCAGTGCCTTCGGCATCGCACTTAGACTCACAGCTGCAATCAATGTGCATGGTGCGTTCCCCAAAATCGATCGCTGGAGCAATAAGACTTGCATTAGGGAACGCACCCTACGGCTAAGCCAGCGAACGTTATGCCGCTGCAATCCTTGTTTTCAAATACAACAACATGAATCTGCCTGTTATTGATGTGCCTCCATATACGCTCGTAGCAATTGATTGATCTGTGTTTGATAGCCACGCCCTTGAGACTTAAACCACTCTAATACATCGCTATCAATGCGGAGTGTAACTTGAGCCTTGGCTTTTGTGACAGGTAAACCCCGCCGCACTACCGCCTTAGCAAACATTTCTGGCGTAATCTCTGAACAATCTGATAAATCAATATCTTCATCGCTCATCGCATCCAATCGTGGCCAATCAGTTTGAGAGTTGCTCGAAGTAGGTTCGTTGTTCATATTTCGTCGCTTTTCTTGCAGAAATAATACGGGTGCAATCCTCACGTTCTGTATGGACAACGGCAATCACTCGCCCTTGCAACAAACCGAATGTGACAAAACGCTGCTCTCCATAACCGTAACGGTCGTCCTCAACCGTTACAATATCCCCATCAAACACGGCTGGAACATCGGTAAAATCTATTCCGTGCTTACGAAGATTAGCAAGACGTTTTGCTTCATCCCATTCATATTCCATAACCGAACGACAGCTACAATAACCAATTGTAGTTACAAATTGTCGTTACAGCTACCCATCCCAAGCAATTTTTATCGTGAATGAATGCCCCGCAAGCAACTTCAAGCCACTGTCCCAACCGAGGACTTGCGGCATAACGTCAAAGATCACCGGGCCGGCTTCGCCGGCTCCGGTGCAACGCCGGGTTAGAAAAGGTTTGCCGCCAATGGAACGAAAGACTGGCACGGCAAGCACAGACGAAAAAGAAAACTGACGCATTGCAAAAATGTTTAAGCAAAAGCCCATGATAACCACGCGCTGAAAGAACAGCAATAGCTGAGGTACGCGCAAAGAAAAGAGGCAAAGGAAACCGCAACAAAAAACCGAAAGAACCAGCCTGTGAAGCACGAAAGACGAACAGGCCTGATGCAACGTGGAAAGTGTTTGCGATGGTACGACTTCTAACTACATATTATCTGGAAACTTTCCGTATATTACGCTAAATACCCACTTTTTAAAGAATTTTTCCGTATATTACTCTCAAATGGAATGATCGCAAGAAGTTTTCTGTATGATATTACAATAAGCGTGTTATGCCGATTAGCGTACTTCCCAATGAACCCCCCTCCACCTCGCAAACTTCTGGACGTAGTGCGAGAGACGATCCGCCCTACCGCATTACTCCTACCGCACCGAACAAAGATATTTTAAAAGGGTTTTACCATTATTCAGCAAGCCCTATTTAACTTCATTTGTCAAGAAATTCGCTGATTTTTAGGTGCAATCGTAATAAACTCACAGCTGCAATCCATGTGCATGGTGCGTTCCCAAAAATCGATCGCTGGAGCAGTAGGACTTGCATTAGGGAACGCACCCTAGGACTGAGTTATACATTGTTTTTCTTTGTCAGTTAAATCAATATATTCAGTTTGGATTCGTTTATTCTTGATTAGTATTCTAAAATAAGGACATTTCCCATTTACTGATAAATCTTTATCATCATTCCCTTTCCTGAATTTAATTATTTCAAATTGGTCGGGATTGAATTTATGTAAAAATGTTATTGGTACACCCATAACACCCTTGAAGTCTAAGGGAATGTCTTGGGTTTTATTGACATTAATTCCATCATAATTGTCATATTTTGGATATTCAGCTTCATTGCCAAAATATCTTTTTGTGAGAGCCATATCTTCCTGTCGTTTTGATGTGTCTAAGTTGGTTAACCATAAACAATTATTTGGAGAAACTATTCTATTTCCAGAATTGTCAATACGAGCTTCTGTTCCATAAAGTTCATATTGTTCGGGAACAATGAAACCAGAAATACCTCTACCAAGATTTATTCCTAACCAGGCTTTGTTTTCTTTAATTAGTTTGAAAATTTCTTTATAGGTTATTGCATTAATATTGCCAATTATCAAAAAATTTTTATCGTATTTAACTAATTGAGCTACATATTCTCTGAATAATGAAAATGGAGGATTAGTAACAACGATATCGGACTTTTTTAATAGTTCAATACTTTCAGGACTACGAAAATCTCCATCCCCATTAAAGTAAATAATGTCAGTTAAACTAGGTTTATTTTTTTCTCTATCTGTACCTGTATATTCAAAGAAAAAACCCTTTTCATCTTCTTCTGTATTAAATAAATCTCTGACTTGTTCTCGATAACAAGATGTTATTATTTTTTTTAGACCTAACTTTTTGAAGTTTGCAGCAAAATACTTAAAAAAGTTACTAATTCGGGGGTCATCGCAATTGCAATAAACTACTTTATTTTCAAAATGACTTTTATAATGTTGCAACTCACTTTCTATATCTGAAAGTTGTGTATAAAACTCGTCACTTTTTAGTTTTTTAGCATTTTGCAATAATTTATTTGTCGCATTTCTTACCATGTTCAACCTTTTTTGATTTAATAAATGTTTTGTTTTTAGTTATTTACTTTTGGTTATCTGATTAAATATTTCACTGCCTAATACTTGAAGAGAGGTTTTAGAAATTTTAAGCATAATATCAAACATTTTTTTGATAAGTAGGGAGGCACAATTATTTGTAGGACGGGTTAGCGGTAGCGTAACATGATCGGGGGTTGGTTTTCATGCTTCTAACTTCACAGTTTCCATCAATGTGCATGGTGCGTTCCCCAAAAGCGAGCGCTGGAGCAGCAGGACTTGCATTAGGGAACGCACCCTACGGCCAACTGGAGTGTGTACGATTATAACATCATTTATATTATAACTACTTTGCCATTGGAACGAATAACCGAACATATAATAATTGCGTCGTTTTTATCTACCTTGATGTCACATATAATTAACTCGTAGCTTTGATCTCGAAGCTCATAGACTGTAACTGTTGGATTGACCTTTTTATGCTTCTTTCTATGAATCACCAGATTGAAATTTCCTTCTCCCTCTTCCCATGATCTGTCATTGAAAACAAACTCATATGGTGAAGCATCCTTATATTGGGCGTATGCACCTATCAAAGCAATCACAGTCGAAAAGATAGCAAGCCAAGTAGTACCATATAAAGATGCAACAAAACTAAGGACAATGCCAGCTACTGTGATGAGAAATGATTTCATAATTGATACGACAATAGTGTATTTATCGATTTCTGTCTAACGGTCTATTTATACGGCTCTTAGTTTAGTGTAGGACTAATTTCTTGAATCCACCCGACAATTAACTAATTGTCGGGGAAAAAGTGCCTAAATTTTGCCACCGGCTGGCACTTTTTGATTGCCAAAAAGTCTAAAACTATTATCCCACAAGGTTTTTAGCTCTATTCAGCCAACCCTATTTATTGGTGTACCTGCAAATGAAGGACATAATGACCTAAAATCAGGTTATCTGACCATAATTCGTACTCTAGACGCAAATATTCGGGGAAATTATTCCCCTCTAATTTGAGACTACGGGTATAGTTGCCGAGGCGAAAAGCGTAACCCGGTTGAGAACTTTCGGCATTTAACCAGTAGCGACTGACACCAAAAACCCCTTGCTCCCAAAAATGACGATAGGCGAATCTTCCCTGGCCCTGCATGGTCATAATTACCCGATTGGCTGAAATTTCTAGCCAAATTAATTTATTTTGATTATTTTCGGGTTTAAGTGTCTCTATTTCTGGGAGAGCGACTGGTGGTTGATTGAGGAGAAGATGAAACCGGTGGTGATCCTTTTGGTAGAGGGTAGCGGCAGTGTCTAAAGAGGAGAGGATGGGTAGATCTGTCGAGAGCAGACAGAAGGAAACGGGACGGCGGTGATGGGCAAGCATAGACTAGACTTAATGGTGTCCTTATCTCCACAATAGTGGATTCTCCGCCCACCGCTACCGGCACCGGAAATTTTTTTGAGAAAAAATCCAGAAAGCACTTGCATTATTGAGGGACTTATGATTATAATTATTAATTGTGAGTAGCCTTCCTCGGTAGCTCAGTGGTAGAGCGGTCGGCTGTTAACCGATTGGTCGTAGGTTCGAATCCCACCCGGGGAGTTAATCAAAAATAGCAGCGGCAATAGTTTTTTGTTGCTGCTTTTTGATCTTACTAGAGAATTTCAGCGATCGCATTTTCTGGACCGACTAAAGAAATGTAAGGATTTTGAAAATATTTACTGGCTACCGATCGCGCTTGTTCGGCAGTAATCTGATTAATAGAATCCAGGAAAGTGCGATCGAATTCAATCCCCAAACCTAAGCTTTCATACCAACCGTATAATTGAGCGATTTCGGCGTTAGTTTGTTTACCGAGAGCATATTGACCCAATAACTTATTTTTAGCTGACTGTAACTCCTCCTCGCTCAAAGTTACTTTATATAACCTTTCTGCTTCCTGACGCAATCCCGACAGGGCCATGGCTGTGTTTTGGGGTGCAGTTCCCATATAAATGACAAATTGGGAAGAATCGAGACGGGTGGGATAAAAAGCGGAAACATCGTAGGCTAATCCCCGTTTTTCTCGCAATTCCACGAATAAACGACTAGATAACCCATTCCCCAGATAGGTACTCAATAATTTTAAAACGGCATAATCATCCTCTTGCACAGAAGAGCCGGGGTATCCTAACATAACGATCGCCTGTTGACTAGCTTGGACGGTAGTTAAACAGGTGGGCTGAAAATCAAAAGCGGCGGGGGGTAAACTAGATAAAGGAAGATCGGGAATTGACCAACTGCCAAAAATTTCCGTCACTGCTTTTACTGCTTGCTCCAGGGTAATACGGCCAGAAAGACTAATTACCAAGTTATCGGGACGGAAAAAGCGACTATGATAGGCCTGCATATCCTCCCGTTGCAATTGAGCAACCGTTGCCTCCGTACCCAATAAAGACATACCATAGGGATGATCGGGGTACATAGCTGCGCGTAATTGATTAAAAGCCACATTAAAAGGCTGTTCCAATTGAGAGCGAATGCTTTGACGGGTGAGATTTTTCTCTAATTCGATTTCTGGAGGGGGAAAACTGGGAAAACGAATAATTTCCGCCGCTAGACGCAATATATCTAAAAAATCCTTGGTAACGGTCTTTAAACTAACCACAAAATAATCAGTCCCCGTGTCGGCACTTAAACCGGCCCCCGTGGACTCAACTCGATCGGCAATTTCTAGGGAAGATAACTTTTCTGTCCCTTTGGTGAGCAGCACGGCTAAGAGACGAAATAAACCCGCTTTTTCGGTTTTTTCCCAACGAGTACCCGCATTTTTGAGAAAAATTCTCCCTGCAACTAACTCCACGGCCGTATTTTCCACCACTAAAAGGGTGATGCCATTTTCTAAGGTTAAGCGGTGAATGGGGGAAGCGGACATCGTTTATTCACAGGGTTGCATTATTGTAATAGCATATCGCTCCGGGGAGAGATACTGACGAGCGAGACGTTGTAGATCTGACGGTTGAAAACTTTGGATAACTTGGGGATAGATCGTTGCTAGGTCGGCAGCTCTCAGGGTTTGATAATATCCATAGAGTCCCGCTAATTGGCCCGGGGTTTCTGTGGAGAAAATATAATCGTTAGCTAATAACTGTTGAGTGCGGTGTAATTCTGCGGGGGTGACGGGATCATCGTGCAGATGTTGGATATGTTCACAGATAATAGCTTCAATTGCCGCGGTTTGTGAGCTAGATAGCCAAGCGCCGATGGTAAAGAGACTGGAATCTCGTTGCAGGGAAAAATTACTGTTAATATCGAGGACGATTTGCGCTTCTTCCCGCAGCTGTCGCACTAAGCGCGAACAGCGTCCCCCGGCAAGAATTACCGAAATCAAGTCTAATCCAAAGGCATCTTCTAGGCGATCGCATCCTGGTCCAGTCCATCCCATCAAGAGACGAGAATGTTCTAGGTGGGGTAAATATACTTGGGAACGACGAATTTCGATCAGGGGGGGTTCGGCAGCCACTAGATTCGCAGGGGATTCCGAGGGGACGGGAAATTCCCGAAAAGATTGCCGGATAATTTCTAAAGCTGCTTGGGGTTCAATTCCCCCGATAATCGCCACACACATATTTTCCGGTTGATAATAGGTGCGATGGAAACAGCGCATTTGATTGGGGGTTAATTGCTCTAAACAGGGTTGATCACCTAGAATAGAGCGTCCGTAGGGATGGTTTTGATAGATACTTCCGCAGAGGGTTTGGTAGGCAATCCAATCGGGATCATCATAACAGGCCCGTAATTCTTCTAAAACTACATCTTTTTCCCGATAGAATTCCTCATCGTCAATCTCAGCATGGAGGAGAATTTCGGCCAGATGGGGTAGGGTATGTTCAATTTGATCCACACTGGTGGTGAGATAGAAGTGTGCGTAATCGTGACTGGTGGCAGCGTTGGTCATTCCGCCACAATTTTCGATTAAATAGTCAAAGAGTCCGGGGGGAAGTTTTTTCGTCCCCTTAAAGATCATGTGTTCGAGAAAATGGGCCATACCTAACCATGGGTCGGGTTCAGCGATCGCACCTGCTTTCACCCACACATCCACCACCACCACAGGAGTCACGGGTAAATACTGATGAATTACGGTTAAGCCGTGATCTAATTGCCATACCTGAGCGGGAAAAGAACTCGTTTGACACTGTGCTATCGACTTGATCAATGTCCGTTAACCAGATTTTTTGTTAAATTCTATACATAGATTATCTTATCTCGCGCCTGCTCAACCATTAAAGAACTTTTGTCATGATTTCTAGACAATTCTCCCAAATATCAGCCTTATCGGTGATCAGTGACTCGGTGATCAGAGGTGAGTTTTCGGTTCACTGATTACTGATTGCTGTTTACCGCTCCCTAATTACTGATTACCGATTACTGTTTACCGATAACTGAAAAACCCCCTATGACAGAAAATAGAGATAACTTCAACGAAACTTATAATGCACTAATTGATCGCATTGTCAATCTAACTTTGGAAGGAAAAATTAGGGCTAAATCACAGGTTTATAACCTTTTAGCCGAGGGAGTAAAAAATGGCACAGGAGAAATTTTTGAGCGTTGTTTAACCGAAAAAATAATCGTTACTCGCTCACAGTTAGAAACAAAAATTAAAGCGACTAGGGTTTTGCGGGCTTTGGAAACGATCGAAAGTGAATGGGAAAAATATCAAAAAACCAATCAGCAAAATTCTCTCACTGCAGCGGCGATCAATAATCTGGTTAAAATCGATCGAGAGGATCGTTTACTGACTTTAGTGAATTTAATTGATCCCAATCAAAATAATGCTTTAACCCTAGAACAATTACAACAGTTAGCCAAGCATTTACAGACAGTTTCTCAGCAGCGGGGAGAAGCGGATTTATGGCAAATTGCCACGGGGATTAATCTGGGGTTAAATACTTGGTCAAATTTATCGAGTTATCTCACCAGTTGGCTCTACGAACAAAATCGCAATCTTGGTTTTACTAATGATAATGAGCGAGTTACCCCTTGGCAAATTTGGGCAAGTAAAGTTAATCCCTCTTGGTTAAAACGAGTCTTAGAAAGTTTAGCTAATCAACAAGCTTTTGCTCCTCTCACTCAGGATTTAACTTTAACCGATTGGGTAGAAACTGCCATTGTTTTTCAATATATCCAAAGAGGACTAATTAACTTTTTTGATCAGCGCATCTATAGCGAAAAATTAGGAGCAAAATTATCCATTTCTACCTTTCTCACCTTTGCTTTAATTTGGTCACTGTTAACCAATAGTTTCGAGCAAGTTAGTAAAAATTCCCTCTATAGTCGGGGCTGTTTTCAGATGGCTTTACAAATTCTGAGGACTTTTGCTCAACGGGACTATTTTCCTTTATATGGAGGAATTTTTGCCTCCTTTTCTGGCCGTTATCTCAAGGATGCGTTAGACTATTTATCAATTCCTCTACGTTATGTGGAAGGCACGGGAGAAAAGGCGAGAATTTTAACTTTAATTGCCTATTCTAATCGCATTCGCGGCGACTATCGACAGGCCAGAGAATGTCATCAACAAGCTTTAGAAATTGCCCGTCAACAACAGGATTATGCTTGTGAAATAGCTAATTTAAACCATTTATCCCGTCTCAATGCTATCCAGAAAAACTATGCAGAAGCGATTAATTTAAGTCAGAGAGCTTTAATTTTAAGTCGTCAACAGGGTAATAGTTTAGGACAGGCTAACGCTTTAGCTAATTTGGGTTATAGTCAGGTACAGGAAGCGCAACAGTTAGAGAGATATGATCCAGAAATTTATCAAAGTTCGATCGAGTATTTAAAACAGGGATTAAAGTTAGCGGAAAGTCTCCAAGATTGGCAGAGTAAATCCCTTTGTTGTAGCAGTTTAGGTCTAGCATATCTTATCCTCGAAAGACCCCAAGAAGCGATTAATATTCTCCTGCAAGGATTGGAATCGGCCAAATACTACGGAGATGTATATCTGCAAGGTTTATTACTAACTTATTTAGGCGAAGCTTACTATCAAGACAAGAATTTTGAACAGGCAATTTATATGGGTTCTCTAGGAATGTATTGGCTACACGAAATCGGTGCAGTAGAATGGCGACAAGCTGCTAGTCTATTAACGGTTATTCGCGGCAAAAATATCGCAGCTTTTGAACAGACTTTCAGTCAGGAACGTTCCTCGCTGATTAAATCTATTGGACTGGAAGGCTACCAATATATCTCAGAAATTCTCAGCAAATATCAACAGGGTAATTAGTGAATACACAGCCTAAATTATTAATTAATCTCTCGGTACTTTTTCCCCAACCCACGGGAATCAGTACCTACATTCTTAACCTCTTACCCTACCTGAAAAATTTAGAACCAACCCTACTAACAGCTAATAGTTATCCCGACTTTAACTGTTATTCTATCCCCAAGGGTCTCGCCCCCGATCGAGGAGCGAAAGGTCATTTAAAACGCTTACTCTGGACTCAGTTTCGGTTATCGTCAATTTACCGACAATTAAAGGCCAATTTACTCTTTTCTCCCCTTCCAGAAGCGCCGATAAATTCTCCCTGTCGCTTTGTCGTCATGGTTCACGATTTAATTCCCCTACGGTTTCCCAGTTTTACTTCCCCCTTAACCCAATATTTCCGTTATTATGTGCCGCAGGTATTACAACAGGCAAAACATATTATCTGTAACTCTCAGGCAACGGCCAAAGATATCACTGAATATTATCAAATTCCCGCCGATAAAATTACTTCTATTCCCCTAGCCTACGATCATCATCACTTTCGCCCTATTCAAGATAATAAGCCAGAGCATCCCTATTTTCTCTATCTCGGTCGTCCCAATCCCTATAAAAATTTACCGCGTTTAATCGCCGCTTTTGCCCAATTGCCCCCAGATTTAAGCGATTATCATCTTTGGATTGCTGGCAGCTTTGATCGCCGTTATACCCCCAATTTACAACAACAAGCGCGGGAATTAGCAGTCAGCGATCGCATTAAATTTCTCGATTATATCCCCTACGATGAGCTGCCCAAGGTGATCAGTCAAGCCACTGCTTTAGTCTTCCCTAGTCTCTGGGAAGGCTTTGGATTGCCCGTTTTAGAGGCTATGGCCTGCGGTACACCCGTCATTACCTCAAATTTGTCATCTTTGCCGGAAGTCACGGCAACAGCGGCAATTTTAATCGATCCCTATCGAGTCGAGGCCCTGGCCGATGCCCTGAAAATTATCGCTCAAGATCGACAATTACAGTCAAAATTAAGTCATCTAGGCAAAAAACGGGCCGATGAGTTTAGTTGGCAAAAAACTGGTCTAGCTACAGCCGCAATCTTAAATCAATATCTAGGGTGTGCTTAACTGACAGCGTTTCCCTTCAAGATGAAGTTTAACCTGATCGGTCATCGTCGGAAAAAGAAAAATAATTTGACAGATCGGCAGCATTTGCTGTAGGATTGATGATCGTGACCTCAATTGGAGAGATGGCCGAGCGGTTGAAGGCGCAGCACTGGAAATGCTGTTTAGGGGTAACTTTAACGAGGGTTCGAATCCCTCTCTCTCCGTCCCCAAAGCACCTCATCAGTAGGTAGGCGTTAAAAATTATCAGATACCCCCGTTATCAAGGGTAGGGTTGATTCATGAATCAACCCTACCTTATCAAGGGGGGCAGGGGGGGATCGAGCCTAAAATCCATTTTTAATTTAATTATAACCAGCTACTTAGGTAGTCTTGCAAAATTAATTTCCCGGTTGAGACAGGAGATTACTTTTATTGATTATCTTCTCCCCTGCTCCCCACTTCATAATTGATAATTCATAATTCCCACTCTCTTATACTTTTTAAACAGGATTTAGTCTAATTCCCCCTCGGTAAACCATCTTTACACTTAGCCAACCAGTCCAATAAACTATCTAACTGCTGTGGTGGTTTTAGCGCTCCTAAACCCCTAACCGTCACCTGTTTGGGACTATAAACAAAGCGTGATTGTATATGTTGGGGTAGGTGTTCTTGTAATAATTTCCACGCTGGTTCCTCCATAGGAGTTTCTAGGATAATATGCTGTTTTCCATCGGGTTTAATTCGCGAAAAACCGAGGGACTTAGCCAGATGTTTTAACTCGATTACCTTAAATAATTGTGCCACCGGTGCAGGAATTGCCCCGTATCTATCGACTAAATCGGCGGCAATTTGTCCTAAAGTTTTCTGAGAATTAGCAGTAGCGATCGCCCGATAGACATCCATTTTCTGCTCCAGATCGGATATATAATCATTAGGAATAAATGCCGTCAATTTCAGATCGATTTGGGTATCCTCCACTTGAGGAATTTCTTGACCTTGAATTTCCCGCAAAGCTTCCTGTAACATTTCCATATATAGATCAAAACCGATCGCTTCCATTTGTCCCGATTGTTCCGCACCTAATAAGTTACCCGCACCGCGAATTTCCAGATCCCTAGTCGCTAATTGATACCCCGATCCTAACTGGGTAAATTCTTGAATTGCCTTTAATCTTTCCCGAGCGGTTTCTGTTAGTTCTGCCTTGGCCGGATAAAGTAACCACGCGTGCGCTTGTACTCCCGATCGCCCCACCCGTCCCCGCAGTTGATAGAGTTGCGCTAAACCGAATTTTTGGGCATCTTCAATGATAATCGTGTTAACTCTGGGAATATCTAACCCCGACTCTACAATAGTCGTACAGACTAAGATATCCGCTTCCCCATTATTAAAAGCTAACATGGTGGTCTCTAATTCGGACTCATCCATACGACCGTGGCCGATGGCAATTCTAGCACCCGGAATCATCCCTTGAATTGCTGCCGCTTTTTCTTCAATTCCCTCGATTCTTGGTACTACATAAAAAACCTGTCCCCCCCGATCCAATTCATTGCGAATTGCCGTTCTAATCACATCAGAATTATAACTAGAAAGGTGGGTTTGGATGGGACGACGAGAGGGAGGAGGTGTGGTAATTAAACTCATTTCTCGCACCCCAGAAAGGGACATATAAAGAGTCCGGGGAATCGGTGTCGCACTCAAGGTTAACACATCAATATTACTTTTAAAAGCCTTAATTTTTTCCTTTTGATTGACCCCAAAACGCTGTTCTTCATCAATTACCAATAATCCTAAATCTTTAAACTCCACCGCTTTACTCAATAACAACTGCGTCCCCACTACTATATCCAATTCCCCCGTTTTCAAGCGCTGGACGATATCTTTTTTCTCGGAATTGGTGCGAAAACGATTTAATAAACCCACATTAATGGGATAGGGAGCAAAACGTTCTTTCAGGGTGTGATAATGTTGTTGGGTTAAAATTGTTGTTGGTGCTAATAAAGCCACCTGTTTATGACCCGTGGTGACAGCTTTAAAAATAGCACGAATGGCCACTTCCGTCTTACCAAAACCCACATCCCCACAGACTAATCGATCCATCGGGCGATCGCTTTCTAAATCCCGTTTCACATCCTGTATCGCTTTCAGTTGATCAGCAGTGGGTTGGTAGGGAAAAGAATCCTCTAACTCCCGCTGCCAGGGATTATCCATCGGATAGGCAAAACCCGATTTTTGGGCGCGTTGGGCGTAAATATTGATTAAATCAACCGCTAACTTCTTAACTGACTTCCTGACGCGAGCTTTCGTCGCTTCCCACGCTTTGCCAGAGATTTTATGTAATTCAGGCTCTTGATTACCTGTATGACGATAACGGGAGAGATTATCAACAGAATCGGCAGGAACCCGCAATAATCCATCAGCATACTTAATAACTAGATAATCTCGACCTTGCACTACTCCGCTAATTGTGCTTTCCTGCTTTTCTAGTTTGATAAACTGTCCGATGCCATGGTGTTTATGTACTACAAAATCGAGGGGACGGAGTTTATTCACATCCACCTGTACCGAGGCTGCTTGCCGACGTTTGCGGACGTAACCGGCAGTATTTAAAAGATGTTGCCCGAAGAACTCTCGATCGCTAACGACGACTATGCGATAGGTGGGGAGGATAAAACCTTCTAATTCAGCTAATCCTGAGTATTTTAGGGCTGTAGCGGTGTTTTGAATGATTAAGCGCTCGATCGCCCCAAAATCGAGGGGATTGGGGATAAATTGGGCCGGGCAGTCGTGTTCCTGTAATAACGAGACTGTACGGGAGGGTTGGGCAGATATTAACCATGTAGCGTACTTATTTACTTTAATACCGCTATAAATCTCTCTTTTTCCCCGTAAAATTTCCGCTAGTTTGGCGAATTGCCCCGGATTGGTGGGAATCGGACGACTGGAGAGATTAAGACTATTTTCGGAGAGGTGATCGTCTATTTCTGAGAGGTAGAGATGGGGAAATTTAACCGATATTTCCAAAGATTCGCCAAAAGAACGGTGAATTTGCGGTAAAGCTGGTTCTATCTCTTGCCAGCGTTCCCCAATATATTCTATCCAGCGATCGCTTCTAGCTTGACAGCTTTCCAGTTCATCAAAGGCAATAAGGGTATTTTCGGGGAGATAATCCAATAAAGAGGCAGGTTGACGGAAGGCCAAGCCTAAAAATCGCTCAATTCCCTCTGGATAAATGCCATTAGCCAATTTTTCTCGATCTTCAGCCCCTAGATAATCGGCCACTGTCGGGGGGAGAGAAGGGGCAATCATCGCCGCGAAGCTAGTGGGAGTAAGAAGCAGATTGGGTATAGAATCGAGGGATCTTTGGGTTGCAGGGTCAAATTCTCGCAATTTTTCCAATTCATCGCCGAAAAATTCTAACCTGACCGGTAATTCTGCCGAAACTGGGAAAATATCGACAATATCGCCGCGACGACTCCATTGCCCTTCGGTTTCTACCAGTGGAACCCTTTGATATCCTAATCTAGCTAGGGTTAGATCGAGGTTTTTGCCTTCTATAACCGTTCCTACCGCAAAATTATCGCTATATTTCTCGAAAACCTCTCTAGGGGGTAAATGGGGCTGCAGGGCCTTTTCGGTGGTAACGATCGCAATTCCGTCCTCTTGATGACTGATTGCCGATAATACCTGCATCTGTCCCCAAATCATCTCGGATTCCCGATTAAATGTCTCGTAGGGGCAAGCTTCCGAGGTGGGATAAAAGAAAACACCTTTCCACGTCATCGCTTCTAATTGTGTCGCCCAACGTGCCGCTTCTTCCAGATTGGCACAAATAATTAAAAGATTTTTTCCTTGACAACGGGCGAAAGCTGTGCTTATTAATCCTTTCGGTAAGCGGGCAAGGCCAGTTAGGGTTAAATTGCCGTTTTTCTCCAGTTTTTGGATAAGTTCGGCAGTTAAGGGCGATTTTTCAATGTTGCGAATAACGGAGGCAAAAGTCATTTTTTAGTGTTCGGCGCTCGGTTTTTAGTTAGGGTTTGCGGCAAAAAGTTTTTCGTGGGGACAGGGTGTGGGGTGTGGGGTGTGGGGTGTAGGGTTTTACCGATTTTGAGGGGGTCAATTACTTAATTTTCCCCCCGATCACTCCCATGTCCGGTACTTTTTGATTTCCCAAAAAGTCTAAAAGTTTTACCCAACACGGTTTTTAGATTTATTCAGCAAGCTCTAGTTAAGCTCTACTGAATTTATACTGCCTCTTGGGATTTTTAGTACAAATGCTCAGGCTTCCTCTCCCTGCTCCCAACTCCGGTGCAGTCTTAACGAGTATCAGTTATCAGTTGTGAGTTTTCAGTTCACCCACTACTTTTTGGGGTTAATTTTTTTGGGCTTTATTTGACTTGACCAGAGGGGGGTCGCAGGCGCACGGATTTTCCATTATCTATATAATATCATGTCAAGCGTTAGTTAGCAAGAGAAAATTTTTAATTGGGAGCGAAAGATCGAAGGACGAAAAACCAGTACATCTATACCGAAATATTTTCAGAATGATAACGATTCTCACCGACTGTGATAAGATCAGAATCATAATCAGACTCAGTTAATCCGATGGGTAAAAAATTCCAGTTAACAGCGATCGCTTTAACCCTGACTATAGCCAGCTTAACAGCTTGTAGTGGTCCCTCGGTCAAGGAAGAGGAAGCAAAGACACCCTTACAGGTGACAGTGAGTATCGTACCGCAGGAATATTTTGTCAAACGCATCGGCGGTGATAGAGTCAGTGTTAATGCCATGATTCAACCCGGGACAGATCCCCACACCTATGAACCAAAACCCGAACAATTAAAAACCACAGCCCGATCGCAAGCCTACTTTAAAATCGGTGTATCCTTAGAAGATGCCTGGAAAGATCGCTTAAACAGTGTTAACCAACAGATGTTAATCGTCGATACCAGTCAAGGAGTAGATAAAATCCCTTTGACAGCAGAACATGATCACGATCATGATCACGCTAAGGAAGAAAAACATCAAGCTGGAAAAAACACCCTAGATCCCCATATTTGGTTATCACCAAAACGAGTCAAAGCACAAGCAGAGACTATTTATCAAACCCTAGCACAACTCGATCCCGGTCAGGAAGCTATCTATCGGGCTAACTTGGAAAAATTCAGTCAGGAATTAGAGACATTAGATCAAGAAATTCGGCAAAACTTGGCAGGGATTAAAAACAAAAAATTTATGGTATTTCATCCCGAATGGGGCTATTTTGCCCAAGATTACGGTTTAGAGATGATTGCGATCGAAATCGAAGGCAATGAACCCAGTGCTGCCCAGTTAAGTCAACTAATCAAACAGGCCAAAAAAGAGAATATTAAAGTTATTTTTGCTCAACCGGAATTTAGCCAGAAAAGTGCCGAAACTATTGCTAGGGAAATTGGGGGACAGGTAATCCTTATCAGTGCCTTTGCTCAAAATTGGAGTGAAAACCTGCGACAAGTTTCCCAAAAAATGGCCACAGTTTTAAATCAGTAATTGCTTGTATATGTAGCTAGACACAATTAATTGCACATATCTAACTACCTCTTGCCTATTGCCTATTGCCTTTTGCCTATCCTAACCAAGAAGTTAATTTTGCCCTATTGTATATGTCAACGATCATTACCATTAATCATCTCTGGGCCGGCTACGAACAGGAACCGATCCTCGAAGATATTAATTTAACCATTGAAGAACTGGATTTTCTGGGAATTATCGGCCCGAATGGAGGAGGAAAAACTACCCTCCTTAAGGTTTTACTGGGATTAATTAAACCTTGGCGGGGAGAAGTCAGTATTTTGGGGCAAAGTGTCCAAAAAGGTCGGGAATTAGTCGGTTATGTGCCGCAGTTTGTCGAATGTGATCGCTCATTTCCCATCACTGTGGGTGAGGTGGTGAAAATGGGGAGATTGAGCAGCAAAAAACTCTGGCAAGGCTATAGTAAAAAAGATGAAGTAAGGGTAGATAAAGCTTTAGATAGTGTGGGAATGTTAGCGTTGAAAAAAAGATCGATTGCTGAACTTTCGGGGGGACAGCGCCAACGGGTTTATATCGCTCGCGCTTTAGCGGTAGAACCCCGTCTCTTGATTTTAGATGAACCCACTGCCAGTGTCGATCCCCAAATGCGTGCTAGTATTTTTTCCCTGTTGCAAGAATTGAATGAGTGGATGACTATTTTAATTATTTCCCATGATCTGGGAACCCTATCTACCTATGTTAAATCGATCGGTTGTCTCAATCGTCGTCTCTATTATCACGGCCAAAAATCTCTCACTGCCGCTATGTTAGAACAAGTGTATTGTTAAGTAGTCGTGCAAAATTAATTTCTTGGTTAGGATAGGCAAAAGGCAAAAGGCAAAAGGCAAAAGCTTTATCGAAATGTGTAATTAATTTTGCTTAGGTACTTAAAAGTTTTCTCCTTTTGGGTTAAAATGGATTTTTGCTCAAGCTCATTGTTGAATGGCATTCACTCGTGTCTAAAAGGGATAAACTACTAGAACTACTCAAGAATAGTCCTAATAACGCAAGATTCAACGATATTTGTAAACTGCTAGAATTAGAAGGGTTTTCCCTTGATCGAATTACAGGTAGCCATCACATTTTTAAAAGAAATGATATTATTTTGGTCATACCTGTTCATAATAAAAAAGTAAAATCTGTTTATATTCGTCGAGTCCTTGAAATTATCGGAGATAACTAAAGATGAATTATCCAATTATTATTTATCCCTGTGAAGAAGGCGGTTTTGTCGCTGAAATTCCAGCACTATCCGGCTGTTTGGCTCAGGGTGAAACCTTAGAAGAAACCCTAAAAGAATTACTGATGGTAAAAGATTTATGGTTAGAAACAGCCCAAAAATATAATCAAAAACTTCCCAACTTAGAAACAGAGATAGCGAAAATCAAAGCATTAAGCACTGTATAGAGCATTTTTGGGGGAATTGCGATCGCTAACTGCCGTCTTGACTTAAAAAATAGCCAACTGCACGCTGAAGCTGTTCCATCCCTTTTTGCAGTTGGTCAATACGAGCCTTAGAGTCTTCCATTTGTTGAGCAGTAGCCTCCACAAACCGATCAATACGCCGATTCGTTGCTTCACTGATTTCCGCCAGACGTTCTATTCTTGCATCAATACGCTCCATATTGGCTTCAATACGGTCTAATCGAGAACTTTGCCACCACATTTACTTACCACCTTTAAAATAAGCCTTTATTGCCCCCAGTCTAGCAAATTTTTAGACAAATTAATCTCTTTTCATCGTGTGATCGCTTTTTGGGGATGAGAAAGGGCGATCGTTTTTGGGGATGAGTAGCGCGATCGCTGATCTTGTAGGTTGGGTTGAGGTAACGAAACCCAACATTGCCTTTATTTCTTACATTAATTTTTTGGGTTTCACTTCGTTCAAACCGACCTACAGTGCGATTATTTGCTTGATAATTTTTACTAATCTAGGCTCTTCGGGACTTGGTATGGTTCGATAGGGGGGCATAAATCGACTCAATCCTTATCTGGCAAGAGATTTAATTGATTAGTTCGCTCCAGATCGCCAACAATTGACAAAAATTGCGGCAATGTCTGTCTCTATAAAGGTT
>NZ_JADBSZ010000117.1:0-17747 GCF_020246425.1 Microcystis sp. M079S1 | reverse complement strand
TTTCTAACACTTTCTGGTATAGTTCACTTATCATTTTCGTTATTTAGGTCATATATGGTAAATATGACTTATCTTTTTTTGGAGTCTGTGTCTGTATTTTATGCTACATAAGCTTTTCAGCTTGCTTGTCCCCCTGTCAGGTATAGGCTACATATCAGGAGAGGCACTCATGCAAGAGGCACTCATGCAAAAGGGAGAATAAATAATCAGTTTTTAATAACCAGATTTAGTATTAGAGAAGACAGGAGATGAAACAACCCAAAAGAAAACCCAACCACCGCCGGAGATTGGGTTTTCTGGTTATCAATTGATTTTAAGGAGCTAAAGCGTTACCGCGCAGGAGAGAACCGATGGTTTTAGCGGTAATCTTCATCTGTACGAGAGGATTAGCGGGAACAACGGTTTTATAGAGATAACTGTCAAAAGTCATCTTCTGTACGTCCTTATCGGAACACATTTCCACAAAAGCTTCCCGGGTGGCATCGGTACGGTAGAAAACCCGTTGCAGGATATCTAACACCAGATAGGTCATACCGTATTTCTTATCCCAACGCTTGAGGTAGAGTTTTAATTCGTCCTCTGTGGGGATACGTTGGCCGCCGTTAGTGACTTCGACAATGGTTTCGGCACACATCCGCGCCGATTTAGCGGCGAAATAGATGCCTTCTCCCGAAGACTTGGTAACTGTTCCCGCAGCATCGCCTACGAGGGCCACGCGACCGACTACACGACGAGGACGGGGATGTTCGGGGATGGGGTGAGCCTCCACGCGGATGATTTCGCCTCCTTCCAGACGACGGGCCGCGCGAGCGCGAATACCAGCTTGTAGGTCTTTAATCATGGCTTTATTGACCTTCATTGTGCCAGTACCGACGGCGACGTGATCGTATTTGGGGAATACCCAAGCGTAGAAGTCGGGGGATACGTCTTTTCCTACATACATTTCGGCCAGGTCTTCGTAGTAGGCCATTTTATCTTGGGGAAGACGGATGCGTTCTTGGAAAGCGATCGCATAGTTGTAATCCCCAGCATCAATAGCTTTAGCAATGCGGGAATTAGCACCGTCGGCGCCGATAACCACGTCCACCTTCAGAGATTTCATTTCCCCTTGGGAATTGCCGTGGGAGTGATCGGCGTAGTGTAGGGTATAGGGATCGGTGCTATTGGTGGGAATGTCGAGACCGTAAACGGTTCCGTTGATTAAATGCGCTCCTAATTTATGGGCGCGTTCTCTCATAAAACCGTCAAGGACTTCCCGACGACACATTCCGATATATTCGTCTTGATTATCGAGATTAATATCGACTTCGACGTTAGAGGGGGAGATCATTTTCATTTTTCTCACCCGGCGATCGATAATTTCAGGAGGTAGGTCAAATTCGCTCACCATACAGAGAGGAATCGCTCCACCACAGGGTTTAGCATTATCTAATTTGCGTTCAAATAAATAGGTTTCAATGCCTGCTTTAGCTAATGTTTCTGCCGCCGAAGAACCGGCCGGCCCTGAACCCACAACAGCGACTCTTAACACTCAGGTTTTCTCCTACATACTTACGAGCGAGTACGCTTTGCAGTGTACCACAGGGGTTTAGCCGAAAGGAACGAGATTCTCCGATTCTGCCCGATCTTGCAACAGTGCTTAACATCCTCTGTTACAAAAGTTTATTTTACTGCCCGTAGATGTTTTTTTATCGATGTGTTGTATTGTGTTACACCGATAGAGAAGAAAAGTGCTAAACCCCTCTCCCAAACCGGGAAAAGGGGATAGGTGGGAAGATTGTTAACCTCTTGCTTTCAACCAATCGCTAATAGCGGGGGGTAAATCCCGTTGCACTTTGCCACTGACATACATTCCGATATGTCCGACGGGGAAAGCACAAGCGGTATAGTCAGAAGTACCGATATAATTCCCTAAAGCGAGGGAAGAAGCGGGAGGTACAAGGTGATCTTTATCCGCATAAAGATTGAGAATTGGCATGGTCAGATTATGTAAATCTACCCGTTTATCTCCTAACATCACTTCCCCTTTAATCAGTTTATTTTGCTGATAGAAATCCTTGAGAAACTGTCGATAGGATTCTCCCGCTTGGTCGGGACTATCAAAAATCCATTTTTCCATACGCAGAAAATTAACTAATTTTGATTCGTCTTCCATGATGTCAGGAAAATCGAGGTATTTCTGATAACCTAACTGCAAAGGTTTCAATTCCAGAAACTCTAAGTTGAGAAAATCTCCCGGGATATTGCCCATAGTATCTACCATTAAATCGATGTCTAATGCTTCGGCTCCCAAGGAACACCCCCCGCGCATATTTAAGAGGGTCTCGGTTTGATAAAAGTCCACTGGTGTCACCATTGTCACCAGATTTTTTACCTTATCGGGATAGAGGGAACTATAGCATAAACTAAAGGTTCCTCCCTGACAGATTCCTAACAGATTAATTTTGTCAAGATGGTGACTTTGACGAATAAAATCGACACAATTATTGACATAACCATTGATATAATCATCAAGGGTTAACCAGCGATCGCTTCTGGTGGGATAGCCCCAATCAATTAAGTAGATATCTAAGCCTAATTTCAGCAGATTTGCCACTAAAGAACGCCCTTCCTGTAAATCTACCATGTAGGGACGATTGACCAAAGCATAAACCATCAGCAAGGGTATCTCGAAGGGTTTTTCGACCACGGGTTTGAAGTGGTAGAGAATGATTTTATCTTCCCGATAAACTGCTTCTTTTTCCGATACTCCACACTGAATATCTTCTTCTTTAACTCGTTTGAGATTGTCTAACCCTTTGAGATTTTTTTGAGTTAATTCTAGATAATCTTGGGTAAAATCTTCCAGTTTCACTTGCGTCAAAAATGGCCACATAATTTAATTCTCCTAGGGAAGTGGGGATTTTTCAGTGAGCAGTGAACAGTAAACAGTAATCAGTGAAAAGAAAGTTCCGAAGTTTTCACCTAACACTATATACTGAAAACTGCAATCCGATAACTGATAACTGATTGTCAAGCACAATTAACTAATTGTTACTTTCTACTGCTTTTTTTTCTCCTAAAGTTTTTTTGAGACTTTTTACCTCTTTGCGTAATTCATAGATAGTCCGATGAATTTCATCGACTTCGCTGCGGGTAGGCAGATTCATTGAGCGCAGGTAAATTTCCATTAAATCCTGCTGTTTGAGGCGATAATCATTGAGGGAATTAATAAATTTTCCCCGTACTTTTAGGTTTTCTGGTTGACAAAAAGCCTTTTCAAAAATATCATCAGCGACGACACTCCACACATCTTGAAATTCTCGCCAATTCTTGACAGGTTGACCTTTTTCTGCTAGGAAAACTAATTTTTTAGTTAAAGCTTCAAAGGATTTAACTTGAATATCAGCCAGCACAATTTGATAGTTAATACTAGCTTGATAAAGAACCCGCCAAGTTTCAAAACTATCGAGTAATTTGCGGTTAAATTCTCGCGGCAATCCCAATAAAGGCATCTGTAACCATTGGCCAAAAGTTTCATCATAAAACTTCTGCCAATAGATATTATTGAGTTCGATCAAAGAAGAAGTATTACCTAACCAAGCTTTGGTTATTGTGTCATTTGACAGGACGAAAGGATCGAACCATAAATGATTGAGACTTTGCAACTGTTGCAGGTAAATTGTCCATAGTTGACTGACATCTTGACTACTTTGGGAAGTGGTGGCAGTAAAACTATTCAGTTGACCGCGCATCTGTTGAGTATAATTATTTAAAATTGTTTGCCAGTCTTCTCCTGTTTGCATTTTCGGGAAGATACTTTCCCAAGCTTCCACCGATAATTTTAGGAATTTGATCAATAAATCCCGATTATCAAAATAGCGCTGGGTTGCCTCTTGCAATTCTGGTTTAATATTGCCCATAGGAGTCGGTATCGCCCCCATCATATCAAACCAACTTGACCACATTTTTGCCCCGGTTTCCGTCCAAAGATTGACGTAATCGGCGGCCATCTCACTCCAAGCTTGTGTCGGTTTATCCATTATTTTTGCCCTTTTCCTTTAACGCTGATTTCGCTAGTTTACTAACCCACCCTACACCCGATAACTGATAAGTAGTCGTGTAAAATTAATTTCCTAGTCGAGACTCCGAGACAGAAGACAGATAACTGATAACTTACCCACTGATAACTGATTAAGCACAATTATTTGTAGGATGGGTTAGCGGTAGCGTAACATAATCGGGCGTTGGGTTTCATGCTTCAACCCAACCTACGTTCATCTTATATTTAATTCCATCCACCTACTTAACTTACCCACTGATAACTTACCCACTGATAACTGATAACTGATAACTGATTAGGTGTGATGGGCCCCATTGACTCTGAGGACTTCTCCAGAGACATAACTGCTGGCAACAGGAGAGAGTAAATAGGCAGTTGCCCAGGCGATATCTGCGGGTTCACCGAAGCGACGACAGGGAATTTCGGCGGTGATTTTATCGCGAACTTTATCGGGAATCGCTAAAGTCATTTCCGTGTTAATAAACCCCGGTGCAATCGCATTGGCGCGAATATTATAACGGGCAGCTTCCCGGGCCAAGGATTTGACTAAACCAATAACTGCCGCTTTTGTGGCCGCGTAATTAGTTTGGCCGGCATTACCGCGATCACCGGAAATAGAACTAATACAAACGATCGATCCCGCTTGTCGTTCGTACATTCCCTCAATAAACGGTTTAATCGTGTGATTAACCCCTTTGAGGTTGACATTAATCACTAAATCCCAATCTAGCGGCGTTAATTTAGGGAAAAAGTTATCTCTGGTAATCCCCGCGTTAGCGACGATACCGTAAACCGGTCCCAATTCCGCTTCAATTTGTTTAGCTGCCGCTTCCATGGATTCCAACTTAGTCACGTCGGCCACAATGCCTAAACCCTGGGGATTATCGGCGACTAAATCCGTGTAGGCCACCTTGGCCCCCAAATCTATCAAAAGAGAGACAATAGCCGCCCCAATGCCTCGATTTCCGCCGGTAACGACGATAACTTTTTCCTCTAGTCCCAGAGATACCATAGCTTTTTCCTCCTAAACTCTTTCAATTGCGATCGCTGTTCCGCCACCCGTCCCGTGACAGATAGAGCCCAGACCGAGGGTTTTATCCTGTACTTTCAACGCATTAATTAACGTCACCAGAATCCGCGCGCCGGAAGCGCCGATAGGATGACCCAATGCGATCGCACCACCGTGAACGTTTTGTTTTTCCCTAGCTAACCCCAGATCCATCTCAAAAAGCAGATTATTTAAGGCAAAAGCTTCGTTATTTTCCACTAAATCGAAATCTTCGATCGTTTTATTTAGAGATGATAGTAATTTTTTCACCGCTAGGACGGGGAATTCTGGGAAGCGATCGGTTTTTCCAGCACCCACAGCGCCGCCAAGGATTTTGGCAATTGGTTTTAAACCGTACTGATCCACAGCTTTTTGACTGGCTAAAAGGATAGCGGCGGCCCCATCGGAAATCTGACTACTATTCCCTGCGGTTAAAACTCCCGATGGATTAAAAGCTGGCCGCAGTTTTCCTAAACCTTCTGGGGTACTATCGGAACGAATACCCTCATCTTTGTCAATTATTGTGGATCCTTTCTTAGATTTAAGTTCAATTGGCACAATTTCCCCATTAAACCAGCCTTTTTCTGTGGCTGTGGCCGCTCTTTGGTGGGATAAAGCGGCAATTTCGTCTAATGCTTGCCGAGAAACCCCGCGATCGAGACAGAGGCGATCAACTTGGGAACCCATGCCCTCACCCGTGGTAGCATCGGTTAAGCCATCGTGGAGCAATAAATCGGTTAATTGTTCTGGCGCGCCCATCAGTAATTTATAACCCCACCGGGCCCGATGGGAGAGAAAAAAGCCGGTTTGGGACATGGATTCGATGCCACCGGCGAGGACGAGATCAGCTTCGCGTGCGCGAATTAAGGTAGCAGCATTACTAACGGCAATCATTCCCGAAGAACAAACCATATCCACCCGATATCCGCCCACGGCTAGGGGAATTCCCGCTTTAATCGCCGCTTGTCTAGGGATGAGTTGGCCGTGGCCCGATCCCAAAACATTGCCGAAAATGTACAAATCTAGGGCTTCTGGTGGCAAATTAGCGATTTCTAGGGCGGATTTCATCACTGTTGCCCCTAAATCGGCTGGGGATAATCCCATCAATCCCCCACCAAAACGACCAATTGGAGTCCGGACTGCGGCCACGATATAAACTTCTTGCATAGACTTCTCTCTATTGGGAAGCGAAGATAATAGATAGAATTTGCTTAAGAATATCGAGTCCGAAAAAATCAAAATCCCAATTTACTGTCATTGGTTAAAAGTTTATGGCCTCGATGCCTTGAGTTTTTGTCTATCTACCCTCGATTTTGCAACAGAATTTCTGTGTAAGAAGATATATTCATTAGAATTTAACTTTTCTGGCAGCAATCCCGTTTTTTTATGGATTTAGTCAAGCGCTTGGTTTTTATCGGTGGTGGTCATAGTCATGCGATCGCCCTTCGTCTTTGGGGGCAATCACCCCTAAAAAACGTTCAATTAACTTTAATTAGCGATGTCACCCATACCCCCTATTCGGGAATGTTACCCGGCCACATCGCCGGTTTTTATGATTTTGCTGAGACTCATATCGATTTACCTTCTCTAGCTAGGTATTCTCAAGCGCAATTCTGTTTAGCTAAGGCTAATTTTATAGATAGGGAAAAATGTCAAGTAATTTGTAATAATTCTTTACAGATTCCCTTTGATTATCTCTCGATCGATATCGGCAGCATCCCGGCAGTAGATAATGTTATTGGTGCTCAAGAGTACACTATTCCCGCCAAACCGGTGCCGATTTTTCGGGAAGGATGGCAAGAAATCCTGAAAAAAGCGGTTATTAACCCTAATAATTCTTTAAATATTGTCATTGTTGGTGGTGGCGCGGGCGGGGTAGAATTAGCTTTAAATATGCAGTCCCGTTTGGCCAAAATTCTCAACTCTAGCAGTAATTTGAATTTGTCTCTAATTCATCGAGGAAAAAAACTACTACCGAACCATAATAATTGGGTCGGTCAACGTTTAGAGAATATTTTTAAACAAAGGGGGATTAGATTATATTTATCAACGGATGTGACGGCAGTGCAAGCAGATCAGATTATCTGTTCATCGGGGTTAGTTTTACCCATGGATTATACAATTTGGGTAACGACTGCCTCGGCCCCTAGTTGGATAAAAGCGTCAGGATTACTGACAGATGAAAAAGGGTTTATTTTAGTGAATAATTATCTGCAATCTCTTTCCCATCCCCATATTTTTGCCGTGGGAGATATTGCCACGATTCCAGATTATCCCCGTCCGAAAGCGGGAGTTTTTGCCGTCCGACAAGGAAAACCCCTGTTTGATAATTTAGGAAGAATTCTGCAAAATCGGCCCTTAAAACCCTATTTTCCCCAGAAAAATTATCTGAGTTTAATCGGGACAGGAGACCAAAAAGCGATCGCATCTTGGGGTGGTTTCGGATGGCAATCACCGTTATTATGGTCATGGAAAGATCGGATCGATCGAGCTTTTATGAGACAGTTTGATAAGCTCTAGTCAATAACGAAGGCAGGTCTCTTCCTGCCGACCGCCTCTCTCTGTGCAGGGATTTCAGACTTAAGGGGAAAAGTAAGAGTTACTGTCAAGGCCGTAGGGAGTAAAATCTGATTTCGGAATCCCACAACCTGATAAAGTAAAAATCGTCCCGATAGCTTGACTGGTTATCGGGAGAAAACGTCAATAGTTTGTTAAATAGTACATATAAACCAATGCCACGTCTTCGCTCGATTATTTCCCTAGTTTTAGTCCTAGTTACTACGCTGCTGGTTAGCTGCAGTGGTCCGCAAGCAACTATCCCCACCGTCTATAGTCCGCAAAAAATCGAACAGTTACAGGTTTACATCCAACCTATCGCAGAGTTTCGCCAAAAAATGAGCGTTTTGCAAGACCTCATCGCTGACAAAAATTGGGTAGACACTCGCACCTATATCCACGGTCCTTTGGGGCAATTGCGTCAGGAAATGGTAGGATTATCCCGTAATTTACTGCCCAAAGACCAAGAAAAAGCCAAGCAGTTAGCGAAAAATCTTTTCGTTCACTTTGAACGTATCGATGCGGCAGCCAAAGAAAAAGATGCTAGTCTCGCTGCTACTCAATTCCAAGAAGCATTAAAAGACTTCGATGCTTTCTTAAATATTCTTCCTAGTTAGGGTTGGCTGAATAAATCTAAAAACCTTGTTGGGTAAGACTTTTAGACCTTTTGTCAATCAAAAAGTAACGGATATGGGAGTGAGCGGGCGGAAAATTCAGGGACTTTTTCCCTGAAAATTAGGTAATTGACGTCCTGAAAATGGGTAAAACCCTACACCCTACACCCCACACCCTGCCCCCACGAGAAACTTTTTGCCGCAAACCCTAGTTAGTTTGTGTCAGGAGACAGAATCAGTTATCAGTTATCAGCTTTTTAGCCATCAGCCGTCGGCTTTTTCTCTCCCTGTTCTCTGCTTCCCAACCCCTAACACGCTCTTGGCAGGAACAAACTGTCCGCTTGCCGTTGGCTGGAAATCTGGCTAGGGTTGAAGCACGGGGGTTATTTGTCTATGTTCAAATTGGGAATTTGGAACCCGTTCGTCTAGCCTTTGCTTGGGTACAGGCCTCTCAGATACCCTTAATTCTTGGGCAAACCAACTTTTTTCGCCAATTTGATGTCTGTTTTCAACGATCGCGATGTACGATTGAAATTATCCGATTCTAATCAGGGTCGATGTGCAGATGTGTTTTAGGTGAGATCGTGCTTTTGTTTAGTATTGATGGAGAAAAGTAATGCTGGGTTTCCTGCCCTCAACCCAGCCTACGGATATCTAAATTAGGGCTTAATAATTTAAGAGTCACTGATAATTCCCGATTGTCGATATTTCTACAAAGTTAAGATGCGGCCCCAGCAGTTCTTGTGGGAAATTTTCCCGTAGCCGGTCGGACTTATTCTTTCGTGGAAGTCATGGCAAAATCTCTTTAACGCGAACTAAAGTTATTTACTTTTTTTGAGATGATAATAAATTGGAATCGATGTTAATCAGGGGAAGGGAGCCTGAACCAGTCATGACGACAGGAAAACGTCCATCCCACTTTTCGATTGCTCGTTGTTGTAAAATTTCTGCTGTTAGGTTTTGGCGCAATAGTTTTTGAGCTTCTGCCTGTCCCTTCGCGCGGTTGATTTCCGCTTTCGCTTCCTGTGCTGCTTGTTGTGCGCGAAAAGCTGCTTCTTGTGCCTTTTGTTCTGCTACTTGTTTGGCTTCAATCGCCGCGTTAAACTCTTCGGAAAAACCAAAATTAACGAGAGATACATCATTGATAATTATCCCATAACGTCTTAGTCTTTGGGCGAGGGAAGTGTCAATTTCACGCTTGAGTTCTCCTCGCTCTTGCAAGATATTCTGTACGGGACGTTGTGCTGTTGCCGCTTTGACAATTTCCGATACTGCTGGGTTGATAATACCAGAGACAATCTCATTTATATCCCCAACTTGTTGATAAATCTGATTGACTTTGTCGGGGTCGATGTGCCAGTTAACGATAATAGTTGTTTCCACATCTTGCAAATCTTTGGAAGATCCTTTTGCCTTTACTTCCGTTGTTTGGACTCGAACGTTGATGGGCTTGATCTTGGTGACAATCGGTATAACGGGATGAATTCCTTCATCGAGGATTTGTTTTTGCACTTTGCCAAAGTACATGACAACGCCGCGTTCGCCAGTATCAATAACGGCAAAAGGGCGCAGTATGGTAGTAAAAGCTAATATTAAAATTCCCCCCGCCATTAATGGTATTATATTGCGATTGTAATTCATGACAACTCCTTAGATATTTGATCGGTTTTATCGTACCACTGTTATTATAAGTAAGTAATCTCAATTAATTTTTAGATAGTGGGACAAGCTTCTGGTTCTTTGTATTTTATCTTTAATTGTAATTGGCTACTTAGTTGATGATAGGTGGTGCGTTACTTCAATCATAGTCCATCACACAATCACAGTCGATGATAGGTGGTGCGTTACGAGGGATTGTTACCTTCCAGTCACAGCAGCAATTTTGGCCGTCTAACGTACCCTACTGGACTGTTTCAACTAATTTGGTGCAATAGATTCTCCCGATTCCTCCTGCTCAAACACAGGATAAAGATGTTTCAGCTTGACCCTAGCATCGCTGGTCGTAAACGTCCATATTACTGTAGATGCAGTCTGATTACGTTCTTTTTGCCAGGTTTCTATCTCCCTTTTCAGTTCTTCCTTGCTAGAAATCCTTCTATCTAAACATTGCCTCGATAAGACGCTTAGTTCAGTTTCGGCTACATTTAACCAGCTACCATTACGAGGTGTGTAATAAATTTCCAGTCTTCTAGCTAAACGATGAGCAACGGGTGCTGGAAATGCTTCATAAAGCGAGGCTATGTTATGAGTGTTGAGATTATCACAGACGAGCTTGACTTTTCGAGCCTTTGGATAGTCCACATCCAATAATTGACGAATTTCTTCTGCCCAATCTATTCGGGTTCGACTATCTCGGTTACTCACCCGTCTCCATCCTCGATGGGGGTCAAAAAACATGAACAAGGCTTGAACCCCTTCACGACTATAGTGATAGTCTTCTTTTTTATCTTGTCCAGGTTGCATGGGTATCGGAGGGTAAACTTCTCCAAGTAGTTGCTTTGATGCTTCATCCATCGCGATTAACGGTTCTTCTTCCGATGGCTGAGTGCCATACAGGTCAAGGACAACTTCCATCTGGGCAACAAATCGGGCTAAATCCTGTTCCGGAATACAGTATCTTTGGGTTTTCCAAGGGCGTAATTGGTTTTTTTTAGAGTACGCCACGCCGTTGGACTGGAAATCTCGGTGATCATTTGTCTTTGTTTGAGTTCCGAAGTTAATAGTCGGATTGTCCACTCGGCTCGGCCAGATGGTGGCTCCGAACAGCACAGGGCAATGATTTGGGCGGCGGCGGCTCCATCAACTTTTGCCGGAGTGGGGGGAGTTTTTCTCGATTTCCGTTCTAATGCTGGTTTTTCGCCTTTTTGAAGAAATCTTTGCCGAATACGTCCCACTGTATTTCTATGGACCTCTAAAGCTTCGCCTATTTCTTCATCTGTCCATTTTCTTTTCGCCTGTTCTCCCTCGTCACACATCAGCAAAATCCGAGCGTGGAGAATTTTTTTAGCTGGTGCATAGCCATTACGACTGATTTGTTCGAGGTTTTCTCTTTGTTCCCCTGTTAGATTGACTTTATCTCGCCGACCTCTTCCCCTTAAAATGTCCTCTGCTTGTTCGAGCTATTGCCCTATTTTAGCTGAAACAGTCCAGTAGGGTGCGTTAGACGGCAAAAATTGCTGCTTTGACTGGAAGGTGACAATCCGTCGTAACGCACCACCTATCATCAACATTTACTCGTACCGGCGGTTACGTTTGCGGATAATCCAGAGGATAAACCAGATAACCAGGGCAAGTAGAGCTATTTTTGACACGGGAGCCAGATATTCTTCGACAAGGGGGTAATTTTTCCCTAAAAAGTAACCTGCTGCCGTTAAAAAAACGACCCAGAGGGTCGTGCCGATGGTGGAGTAAACTAAAAAGGGAATCATCGCCATGTGATTCATCCCTGCGGGTAAAGAAATCAGGGTTCGGACTCCGGGGACTAAACGACAGAGTAAAACCGCTTTACTACCGTGACGGTTAAACCATTGATTAGCTTTTTGAATATCTTTAGCGGAAACGGTAATCCATTTGCCGTATTTATCGGCTAGTTTTTCGATTTTTTCCTCATCCACAACGCGACCGAGATAATACCAAGGTAGCGCTCCGACTACGGTTCCGACAATCCCCGCTACCACTGCCGGAATAAATTCCATTTGTCCCTCATGGACGGTAAAACCCGCCAGGGGCATAATTAATTCTGAGGGAATGGGAGGAAAAAGATTCTCTAAAAACATTAATAGGGCTATGCCTAAATAGCCCATGGAAGTCATTGTATTTGTAATCCATTCAGTCATATTTTTTTATGATTTAGAAAACAGTTTAAAAGGAAAAAAAGGGGTTTGGGGAAGTATTTTCAGTGAACTGAAAACTGAAAAATCACACCTGATAACTGATAACTGATAACTGATATTAGGTTCCGGAAGTCCAGGAGTTGATATATTCTAATTGGGCTTCGGTGAGGGTATCGATTTCAATCCCCATAGCTTGCAGTTTCAAACGGGCGATTTCTTGGTCTAATTCGTAGGGAATTGAGTAGATGCCGGGGGCTAATTTACCTTTATTTTTAACCAAGTATTCTACACCGATCGCCTGGTTAGCGAAACTCATATCCATAACGGCGCTAGGATGACCTTCGGCGGCCGCGAGGTTAACTAGGCGACCTTCACCGATAACAACGACGGATTTACCGCTTTTTAGGCTATATTGTTGGGTAAAGTTGCGAACTTCCTTGACATTATCGGCTTTTGCGCCTAAAGCTTGCAGGTCGATTTCAATATCAAAGTGACCGGAGTTGGAAACAATCGCCCCATCTTTCATCAGGTCAAAATGTTCAGCCCGGATAACGTGCTTGTTACCGGTAACGGTGATGAAGATATCGCCTTCTTTAGCGGCTTCATCCATGGGCATAACCCGGAAACCGTCCATCGCCGCTTCAATGGCACGCACGGCGTTAATTTCGGTGACAATTACATTAGATCCTAAACCTTTGGCCCGCATAGCGACACCTTTACCACACCAACCATAACCAGCCACAACCACGGTTTTACCGGCAAGGAGGATATTGGTGGCGCGAATGATACCATCAAGGGTAGATTGACCTGTACCGTAGCGATTATCAAAGAAATGCTTGGTTTCTGCGTCGTTAACGTTCATTGCGGGGAAGGATAATACCCCGGCTTTGAGCATGGCTTGCAAACGGACGATACCGGTGGTAGTTTCTTCGGTAGTACCGATAATGTCGGGTAATTGGTGACTTCTTTCTTTAACCAGGGTGGCCACTACATCACAACCATCATCGATGATAATCTGGGGTTTGTGATCGAGGGCGATTTGAACGTGACGGTGATAGGTGTCGTTATCTTCCCCTTTGATTGCATAAACGGGGATGCCGTAATCAGCGACTAAACAAGCGGCCACATCATCTTGGGTGGAAAGGGGATTGCTGGCAATTAGTAACGCATCAGCGCCACCGGCTTTGAGTGCGATGGCTAAATTGGCGGTTTCGGTGGTAACGTGGCAGCAAGCGACTAAACGCAGTCCGGCAAAGGGTTTTTCGATAGCGTAACGTTCGGCTAATTGACGCAAAACGGGCATTTCCCGTCCGGCCCATTCGATGCGTTGTTTGCCGATGGGGGCTAAACTAATATCTTTAATGTCGTATTTCTGTTGAACTGGTGTTGCTACCATAAGGGGTTTTGGTTTTCCTTAAATACAAGCCTAGGCTATTGGTTAATTTAACTTAACATTGTCCGGGGATTTTGGCCAATGTCAAGCTTTCGGCTAGCTTTTTATATAGGAAAAAGTTATCAATTCCTCGCTGACCTATCCAGAACTCAGTACATTGTCTCTATTTTGTCCGATTATCTAGTACAATTGAGCTATTGCATGATCTAAATTAAGCTAGAAATCTCTATCTCGTGATGATAAGATGAACTGATGGGCGACAAACTGACAGGCGTTAATCCCAATATAATCCAATGGGCAAGAGAAAGGGCAAGATATTCTCTTGAGTCTGTAGCGGTCAAGTTTAAAAAAGATGTTTCTGTTATCGAGAAATGGGAGTCAGGAGAAGACTTTCCTACTTATAGTCAATTGGAAAAGTTAGCAGAAATATATAAACGTCCTCTCGCTTTATTCTTTTTCCCAGAACCTCCCCTAGAAGCGGAGGAAAAACAAGAATTTAGAACTTTGCCAGACTTTGAAATCGAAAATTTGGCCGCCGATACTATCTATGCTTTACGACAAGCAAAAGCGATGCAATTGTCGCTACAGGAAATTAATAATGGTATTAATCCTAGTACCAAGAAAATCTTTCAGGATATTGCGGTTAGCTCTAGTGATGATTTAAGGAAATTAGCCGAACAGATCAGAAATTATTTAAACGTTACTCTAGAAGAACAACTGACCTGGAATGATCGGGAAACTGCCTTAAAAAAATGGCGTAGTGCCGTGGAAGAAGCTGGTATTTTTATTTTTAAGCGTTCTTTTAAGCAGCGAGAAATTTCGGGATTTTGCTTGATAGATATTGAATTTCCAATCATCTATCTTAATAATAGCACGGAAAAATCTAGACAAATATTTACCATTTTTCATGAATTAGCACATATTCTTTTGCAGACTAATGGAATTACTAAGTCTGACGATAGATATATTAATAGTTTGCAAGGAGAAAATAAATATATCGAGATATTTTGTAATAAATTTGCTGCGGAGTTTTTGCTTCCTAATCATGTTTTTTCTGAGATAATCAGAGAAACAATAGTTAACGTTAACGATAACGATAACGATAAAATTATCTCGAAAATTTCCAGTGATTATAAGGTTAGTCGAGAAGTAGTTTTACGAAAACTATTAGATAATAACTTAATTTCTCAGAAAGAATATACTCTTAAAGTAAACGAGTGGTACAGTGAGCAGGTGGGAAAAAGTCAGGACAAAAATAAAAAATCTGGGGGTAATCCCTATGCTAATCAGGCGACATATTTGGGAGAAAATTACCTAAAACTTGTGTTCAATAAATACTATCAAGGCCAATACGATATCGAGCGCGTTGCCGATTATCTAAACATTAAAAAAGTTGCTATGGTGGAACAACTTGAACAATATTTATTAGACAAAGGACTGTTTTGATGGTTTACATTTTTGACACAAGTAGTTTTAAGGTTTTAGGAAACTATTTTCCCAAAAGTTTTCCTACCGTTTGGCAAAAAATCGATTTGATTGTGTCAGAAGGTAAACTACAATCAGTACGCGAAGTGCTTAAAGAAGTAGAATATGGCAATAATAAACAATTTGGTTTAGATTGGATAGACTTCAATAAACAAATATTTTTACCACCCACTGCTCAGGAAACTTTATTTATTCCTGAAATTTTTTCTATAAGAAACTTTAAGGATTTAGTGAGTGAAAAAGTAAGATTACAAGGAAAGCCAGTGGCAGACCCATTTATTATTGCCGCTGCTAAGATAAAAGACGGTTGCGTAATTACCGAAGAAGCCTTGAAGCCTAATGCTCCCAAAATCCCCACAGTCTGTCAACACTTTTCTATCGATTGTACCAATGTTCAGGGTTTAATGGAGCGAGAAGGTTGGCAATTTTAAAACTAAAATTAATGGATAAATTGCCAATAAATTTATATGTTGAAAAGGCTTTTTCTGGAAAACTAATAACCATGTTCAGCCAGAAATTCTAGGCTAATCTCGGTAGGAGCGTGATAAGAGCGCATTCTTAGCAATTTTTCCACATATTTGCCTAAAATATCCCCTTCTAGATTCACCCAATCGCCTAATTTTAAATGGGAAAGATTGGTTTCGGCGTAGGTGTGGGGGATGACAGCCACTTTAAACCAGCTGCCGGAGGCATCACAATCGGCCACGGTTAAACTAATGCCATTAACAGCTATACTGCCCTTACCGACGATATAACGAGCTATGTAGTTATTCCACTGCTCTTCTAGGGAACTAGGGGCAGCAAAGGTCATTTCCCAAGAATTAGCCACGATTATCGATTCGACTAAACAGCCAATTCCGTCCACATGACCAGTGACAAAATGACCGCCGATTTTACTACCCACCCGCAAAGAGGTTTCTAGGTTAACGTTGGTTTCTGTGTGAATTCTTCGTCCTAAAGTAGTGCGCTGTAGGGTTTCCGGGGAAGCGGTGGCCAGAAAACCCTCTGGGAGAATTTCCTCAACTGTCAAACAAACCCCATCCACAGCCACACTATCACCAATCATTAAATCTTGGATAATTGTATCAGAAGATACAGACAAATAGAGTCTATCGGTATCCACGACACGAATCGTTGCCAAGGCTTGAATTAATCCTGTAAACATCTGCTTTTTTTCTCGACTATAAATCCTTGTGAGTGAAAGATTGGGCATTTTCCCCAGAATAATCGGCGACAATATGACCATCTCCCACTAATTGGTATTTGTAGGTCACTAATCCCTCTAATCCCACCGGACCGCGGGGGGGCATTTTTTGGGTACTGATACCCACTTCAGCCCCAAAACCGTAACGGAAACCATCGGCAAATCGAGTGGAACAATTATGAAAAACTCCGGCAGCATCGACTCGATCGCTAAAGGTTTTGGCTGTGTTAAGATTTTCGCTGACAATGCCTTCCGTGTGTCGAGAACCGTAATAATTAATATGTTCGATCGCTGATTCTAGACTATCGACAATTTTAATTGACAGAATTAAATCACTATATTCGGTTTGCCAGTCTTGTTCTGTGGCCGATGGCACGTTAATAATCTGACAAGTTGCTTCATCTCCTAATAATTTAACCTTTTTTTCCTCTAATGCCTGTGCCACTGCGGGTAAAAATTGTCTAGCGATGTCTTGATGAACCAATAAAGTCTCAATGGCATTACAAGCGGCAGGATATTGGGTTTTGCCATCGACGGTAATCCTAATTGCTTTGCTTAAATCGGCTTCTTTATCGATGTAAAGATGACAGATACCATCGGCATGACCGAGGACGGGAATGCGGGTATTATTTTGGATATAACGAACAAATTCGTTAGAACCTCTAGGAATTATTAAATCGATGTATTGATCAAGTTTTAAGAGTTCCTGAATTTCTTCTCTTGTTGTTAATAATCGTACCGCCGCTGGATTAACTTTAGTTTGACTCAATGCCTGATGAATAATTATTACTAAAGCTTGACAAGAACGGAGTGCCTCTTTCCCCCCTTTTAAAATAACGCCATTACCAGATTTAATCGCTAAACTGGTAATTTGAATTAAAGCATCGGGACGAGCTTCAAAAATCACCCCTAAAACCCCTAAAGGACAGGTTATTCTCCGAAGAATTAAACCTTGATCTAATTCCCGATTAATTTGCATCGTAGCTAAAGGATCTGCTAATTTAGCCACATCTCGCACCCCAGCAATGGCGGCTTTTAATTTGCTGGGACTTAACTCTAATCGCGCACATAAAGCCTGGGATAATTGCATCGCTTTGGCAGTTTGAACATCGGCGATATTAGCTTCTAGTATCTTATCAGCATTGGCAGTTAAAGCATCAGCAATAGCCTCTAAAGCTTCATTCCTTTCTTCGTTAGTCAGGATAGCCAGTTGACGACTCGCTTGACGGGTTTCTCTGGCGATTTCGGGGAGGGATAGAGAAGTTGTAACCATAGAAAATTAAACGTAATAACCGCTATCTTGTTTATCTTATCTTATTTTTGAGAAAGTTTCAGGGTGATTACACCTCATTGTAAAAATCAAAAATTGTTGTTAGGGTTAGGAGTCAGTAGCCAGTAAGTAGTTAGGTGTTAAAAATTGTCAGATTCCCCCTGTCCATTAGTCACATCTTTCTTAACATTTGAAACCTTTGTAGCACAAGGCTTTCAAGACTCGGTTAACAATCTGTAATATTCCTTGTTGACACCCTTACTGACAAAGAAAAAACTGAAATCAAGTCAGGATAAGGGTTG
>NZ_JADBSZ010000116.1:0-2674 GCF_020246425.1 Microcystis sp. M079S1 | reverse complement strand
TTTAATCCTATCAATTCTCTCAATGGCCGTGGGTTTTAGTCTCACTGCTGGTTATTGGATTATCCTAATGTGGACAAAGTTTGCTAATCCTCTTTTTCCCTTCTATAATAAAATCTTTCAATCTCCTTATATTGAAACCGACTACAATTTTAAAGGGATACAATATTTGCCTAAAGATATCTGGCAATGGTTGTTTTATCCTATTTATTTTATCCAGAGACAAACTCTTGTATCTGAGGTTCCTTTCCAAGATAGCCGATTAGCTATAACCTATTTATTGATAATTTTACTAATAGTAGTGATTATTTTTCGTGCTATTTCTAAGCGCAATCTATCCTCTGAAGCTGACTTAACTCATGGTGCAGTTTTAGGGTTTTTACTGCCTTTTTCTCTGACCGCTTACTCTATTTGGTTAGTGGGATTTTCTATCTATCGTTATCTAATGCCATTAGAATTAATCACTCCCACTTTAATTATTTTGATTATTGCCTATCTTTATCCTCGCAAGAAACCATTATTAATCATAAATTTGGTAATATTTTCCTTAATTGTCACTACGGTTAAACCGATGGATTGGTGGAGAATGGGATGGTCAGATCACTATTTTGGTATCGATAGTCAAGCATTAAAACCCTACGAAAATTCCACGATTGTTATCTGGGGAGATGAAGGAACATCTTTTATCGTCCCTTATTTTCCCGCTTCGACTCGTTTTGTGAGACTCAAAGGCAATACTGGAGTCAGTGAGGGAACTTTAATGCGAAAAAATGCCGAGACATTTATTGCTAATACTCCCCCAGAATCTCTCTACATTCTCCAGACGGACTTTAATAAAAAATCCCCTGATATAGTGGGGGATTTAGCGAAGGAAAATCTCGTTATTGATTTCCAAAGTTGTCAACCCTTTCCCACCAAAATCGAAAACTTTAATCTCTGTCGTCTTCAGAAAAAGTAATTCTCTACCTTTTATCTGTAATGATTTATCTATTGACCGTTAACTACAATTGCGCGGAATTAATTAAGCGTTTAATCGCTTCCTTCAACGATGACTTATCTGCTACTCTCATCATTGTTAATAATTCCATTGAAGATAAAAATATCCAATCTTTAGCAGCGCAAAGAGTCAAGATTATTGAAGCGGGGGAAAATTTAGGATTTGGGAAAGGATGTAATCTGGGACTTGATTGGATTTATCAACAAGACAGAGAAGCTATCGTTTGGTTAGTTAATCCTGACGCTTACTTATTACCGGACTCTCTGGAGAAAGCAAGCAAATTTTTTCAGCAATATCCGGAAGTTGCCATCGCCGGTACAGAAATTTACGAACCGGATGGTAAAATCTGGTTTGGTTGGGGAAAATTTAATGCCAAAATCGGCACAATTAACGTAGTAGAGGAATCCTTAGACTATCGAGATAAACCCTATCTAATTCCCGACTGGGTGACGGGATGCAGTTTATTAATTAATTTCTCTAATTTTTACACTTGTCCCCATTTCGATCCCGATTACTTTCTCTACTACGAAGACTTTGATTTTTCCCGAAGATACGCAAATCAAGGCTATTTAGTCGTTGTTACCAATCAGATTAAAATCATTCATGAACCATCTTCTATCACCCGTCGCTATGGTTATCTAAGACTAACTTATAATATCTATAGTTATCTTCTCAGTCTCGAAAAACATACGACTTTAACTATACTTGTTTATCGCTTGCTGCGGATGAGTTTTATGTCTTTACTGATCCTTCCCATTAAACCCAAATTTTCCCTAGCTAAGTTAGAAGGAATTCAACTCTATTGTCAAAGAATTATCACTAAACTGCGTCTAGGTTGAAACCCTTATTTTTGCCGCTTCTGGCATTATTCTTACTAAATCCTGTTTAAAAGCTATAGGAGAGTGGGGAGCGGCGAGTAGTGGTGATGGTGAGCTATCTTGCTGATCTAGTCTGACAGGTCTGTTGACCCGAAAAATAAGGAAGAGTGAGCGATTCATGTTAATTTTTATTAAGAAGCAATCTTTGATGAGAACA
Source organism: Microcystis sp. M079S1 (assembly GCF_020246425.1). Lineage (NCBI taxonomy): Bacteria > Bacillati > Cyanobacteriota > Cyanophyceae > Chroococcales > Microcystaceae > Microcystis > Microcystis sp. M079S1. Next base: position 645 of record NZ_JADBSZ010000116.1, on the reverse strand, counting down.
GACAACTATGAACTTCGAGATTCCCAGTGCCGTAAAAACTTGGTCACAATTTGGCCATCCCATTCTCATGTGGGTTTTATTAGGATTAACTATCTATGCCCTCTATTCGGGGCTACAATGGCGACGGACGCGTACAGCAGATAAAGACCTAAAAAAAGAATTATTGCCCAAGGATTTTCGCACTAAACACTATCAAATTGGCTCCCTAATCCTCGCTTTAATGGTCTTGGGGACGATCGGGGGTATGGCGGTGACTTATATTAATAACGGTAAATTATTTGTCGGTCCCCATCTGCTGGCGGGTTTAGGGATGGTGGGTTTAATCTCGATCAGTGCGGCTTTAGTACCTTTAATGCAAAAAGGCAATGAATTGGCCAGAATCACCCATATTACCCTTAATGCCGTCATTTTAGGTCTTTTTGGCTGGCAAGCCTTCACAGGAATGGATATAGTCCAGCGTATTCTCAGCAAAATTTGACATACTCCCACCGTCACAGCGTAGCTTGACGGGGGATTCTTGACCTATCACTATCGGAAATTCCTTGTTCAACGAGACAGCTTAGATTCTCAATGTCTCCACTGAAAATCCAGAGGCCGGACTCTCCCAAGGCGTTTGGGTCGGTTTCTGTTTGCCCAACAGTACCG
>NZ_JADBSZ010000115.1:0-3938 GCF_020246425.1 Microcystis sp. M079S1 | reverse complement strand
TTCCGAAAGTCCTTGACTTGTTTTAGTTTTTCTATTAAGCTCAACATATCTTTCAAAAGTTCGCGTTCACTTCTCATTTTACCTGACAGTGATCGCTTTTACTTTTGATATTCTGATGGGAGAATGAAACAGCCCTAGGGAGGGTGGGGGCTTGGGGCTACTTTTGAGACAAAATCTTAACTTATCTTAATCTCTTTTTAACACCTTATTTATGGGGATTTGAGGGATGGGGAACAGTTATCAGTTATCCGGGTTAAGTTTCCGACTCCTGACTAGAAAGAGGGTGTAGGGTGTGGGGTGTAGGGAAGGAAACCTCTTTCATCTCTGGTGGTGAAAATTTTTTCATCGGGACTGTCTCCTGTCTCCTGTCTCCTGTCTCCTGACTCCTTCCCTAAAGCCTTCTTTCGATCGCTTTTGACCAAACTTGCTGTATAGTTTCTAGACTAACATTGATCGCCGGTTGTTTATTCCGGTCAAAAATCCGAAGATTCTCGCTTTTTTCGCTAACTTTGCCGGTTATTTGCCAATAGTCTCCTAATTGTGTCTTTAGGTATTCTTCCCAATCTTGCCGATTTTCGGAGGAAACGGAGACGATAATGCAACTAGCTAATTCTCCGAATAACACCGCGTCAAAACGGCCTTGATTGTGCCAAGAAAGGTCAATTTCCGCCCCTAATTGGCCACTAATACAGCATTCTGCCAGAGCAGTGGCTAAACCTCCCTCGGCGCAATCGTGGGCAGATTTCACCCAACCGGCGCGGATTCCTCGACGACAGGCCGCTTGTACCTTTCTTTCTAATTCAAAATCAATTACCGGCGGTTTTCCCGTCACCAAACCGTGAATAACGGCTAAATATTCGGAAGCGCCGATAGTTGGCAAGGAGAAACCCAAAAGATAGATTAAATCCCCCGCTTTTTGCCAACCTTGCCCGCAAATTTGCCCGATATCCGGCACTAATCCCACCATCCCAATCACGGGAGTCGGATAAATAGACTGGGGGCTGCCAGCTGCATCAACGGTTTCGTTGTACAAAGAGACATTACCCCCAGTCACCGGTGTATTCATTTCCCGACAAGCTTCAGCAATACCCTGACAAGCAGTGGCTAATTGCCAATAACCGATTGAATTCTCTGGACTTCCGAAATTGAGATTATCCGTGACAGCAATGGGGTCGGCCCCAACACAGCTAAGGTTTCTGGCCGCTTCCGCCACGGCCAACTTAGCTCCGTTATAGGGATCAAGATAAACGTATCGCGGATTACAATCTGTAGTCGCCGCTACACCTCGCCGAGAATTGGCGGGATTAGCACCCAGAGGACGCACGCGAATCACGGCCGCATCGGCCCCCCCGGGGAGAATAACGGTGTTATTCTGGACTTGATGATCATATTGACGATAAACCCAGCGTTTTGAGGCAATCGAGGGACTATCCAGCAGTTTTAATAAAATCTCGTTATAGGATTCGGGAATAGGAATCGTGCTATCTTGCCATAATTGAGCTTTTTGGGCGTATTCCGGCGGTTCTGTTAGTAATTCCCGATGATAAATCGGAGTATTATCGGCCAGGGCCGTGGCAGGAATTTCGGCGGCAATTTCCCCTTTAAATAATATACGGACGATCGGTTCTGCAATTACCTGGCCAGCGACCACAGCCTGAAGTCCCCAACGCTGGAAAATCTCGATTAATTCGCCTTCTCGTCCCAATGCTGCCACAAATAACATTCTTTCTTGGGATTCCGATAGCAGATATTCGTAGGGAACCATCCCGCTTTCCCGGACGGGTATTTTATCGAGGTCTAATTCAATTCCCACCCCTCCCTTGGCCGCCATCTCGGAAGTAGAACAGGTGATCCCAGCGGCCCCCATATCCTGGGCCGCCACCACCGCGCCAGTCTTAAATGCCTCTAAACAAGCTTCTATCAGGGATTTTTCCAGAAAAGGGTCGCCCACTTGCACCGCAGGCCGGTCATCCATAGATTTATCGGTTAATTCGGCGCTGGCAAAACTCGCCCCTCCCATACCGTCGCGGCCGGTGGTAGAACCAACGTATAAAACCGGATTTCCCAGGCCTTTTGCCCCGGATTTGACGATTTCCTCGGTTTCCATTAACCCTAAAGCCATGGCATTAACGAGGGGATTGCCATTGTAGGCATTATCAAAGTAGATCTCACCGCCCACCGTGGGAACGCCGACACTATTGCCATAATGACTTATTCCTTCCACGACTCCGGCAAAAATGCGACGATTGCGGGCATCTTGCAAGTTACCAAAACGGAGGGAGTTGAGGATAGCAATGGGCCGGGCCCCCATGGTAAAAATATCCCGCAGGATGCCTCCGACTCCAGTAGCGGCACCTTGGAACGGTTCCACCGCAGAAGGATGATTATGGGACTCGATTTTAAAGGCTAATCGCAATCCATCGCCTAAATCCACTACTCCGGCATTTTCCCCCGGTCCGACGAGAATTTTTTCGCCAGTGGTGGGGAATTGTTTGAGCAGCGGCCGGGAGTTTTTATAACAACAGTGTTCCGACCACATCACGCCAAACATTCCTAATTCGGCTTTGTTGGGGTGTCTTCCCAGTCTTTTGACTATTTCTTCGTATTCTTCGGGTTTGATGCCTTCTGAGGCAATTTCTGCGGCAGTGAAGGGGGTAGTCATGGGACAATGCGATCGAGGGACAACATTCATTGTATAACGTCTGATGAGATCGAGTTATACTGCTTAGTAAAAGACAAAAAAGTTAAAGATGAATATTAAAGTTATTGTTTGGCAAGAAGATGATTTATGGTGTGCCACCGTTCCAGCTTTCCCCGGTTGTCATACTTGGGGAGAAAGTTATGAACATTTAATGGCAATGGTCAAAGAAGCGGTGGAAGGATGGTTAGAAGTGGCTAATGAACAGGAGTTGCCTAATCCAGAACAAAAATTAGTGGAAATTTCCTTATGAAATCAATTTCGGGGAAAAAACTCTGCAAAGTTCTTGAGAAACTTGGTTGGATATTGGTAAGAATTAAAGGCAGTCATTATATCTATACAAGACAGAATACGACCACTATTATCGTTGTTCCTATTCATGGCAATAGAGATTTACCGATAGGAACTCTCAAAGGTATTTTAAAAGATGCGGGCTTAAACGAAGATGATATTTAACCAGAGCTTGACTAACCTTTGAGCAAAAAATACTCCTCTATTTTCCACAGTCATTATCCTGAGAGTTAGTAGTTATAGCCGTGTTATCCTGATAATATTGGCTTTCAAAACTAAAATATGGATGCCCTGATTCAAGAACTGGAAATTAAACTGCGTCAATGGCAACCGGCAACTGTTGAACAGGTGGGACGTTATCTTGTCGAGATTAGACCTCTTGCATAAATCCGAAAACAAACGATAGAAACAATAATGGGAGGGACTTTCAGTTAATTATTTATTAGTAGTTGATAATCTTCAAAAATGTTGCTGTACAAGGATCGACTTAAGACTTTTGCAAGAGGTCTATTATCGAATTAGCAGACCAAGACGCGTTAGAACTTCTCCGTTCTAGATTGGTTGAGCAGGAGGTATTAGATATAATTGAGGAACCCGAAACCAGGTGAAATTTCGTTGAGGTAGCCTAAGATACTGGTTTCAATATAGACGGTTTCGCTCACGGCGATAGGAGAAAATCTATACAATGTCCATCATACCCTATTTAATCTTGGTTCCGATGGTGTTGGGTAACAGTCCTCATCCCAATTGCTCAAAAACAGGAGCTTACTGAAGAACACAATAAAAAACTTCTGCTAAACTAGAGGCCTCTTTTTGAGTTTAATTGCGTGAAAACTGACAGTATTTTCTATCAACTCTTACAAAGATTTCCCGCTTGTTTCTTTGATTTGTTGAACCTTCCCCCCGAAACCGCCAATTCTTATCAATTCTCCTCGGTGGAAGTTAAACA
>NZ_JADBSZ010000114.1:0-6597 GCF_020246425.1 Microcystis sp. M079S1 | reverse complement strand
TTATGAAAAAGGGGTGAAGGTTTTGACTAAAGAATTAGAACAATTGCAACCTTTCAACGCAGCGTTCTGAAACTTTGCCCAAATGGGATGTGACGGTTCTACCCTCCTAGCTGGCATCTTATTTTTACGCAAGTCCCTTATGGCGCAATTCTATTTTTTGATGGAGTAAGCACTCCACCTCAGATAGCCGTTTTTAACGCCAATGGTGGGACGGGAAATGTCTCCGTTCAAGCCGCAGGGACACCAGTAATGGGAGGTGCTAATGGGGGACTTTTCTTTGATGTTGCTCCTGGTACATCTCTTTATACGGCTCGAGATGGTTCTAGTGTGGAAGTAGTAGGATTTACGATTGATTCCATTACCCCAGGGGCAGATATGGTTTCATTCTTAAACATAGGAGCTAATAGTATAAACGACACAACAGCGACATTAAGCCTTAAATTTACACCAGCAAATGCCGTCCCCGAACCCACCTCCATCCTCGGCCTACTCGCTCTCGGCACCCTCGGCGCAGCTTCAACCCTCAAGCGTAAACTAAAACCCTCTAAATCCACCGAAAAAGAAACCACAAAAATAGGCTAAATTGCCTCTAAAAATACCATAAATGCCCCTTCAATCTTCAATCAATCTTGAGGGGGTTTATTTTTTCCTTTCGCTTATCAAACAACTATTACCTCGTTGCTAGGGTCTCCCTGGCAACGCATTTCCAGAGGTTCTACCTTGGCACGAGACAAAGCATTGATGATCACACAAAGTCGAGAAGAACCCAAATAGCCAATTTACTGCCACAATAGGAGTAGTTTATTCTTCTCTCCGAGTTAAAAATATGCAAGTTAAAGAGCTAACCGTTGAAGAACTCAAGCTCCTCATTCAAGAAACTGTTGCCGAAACTATCCAATCTATCTTACTCGATCCTGACCAAGACAAAGAAGTGAAACCTGAAGTTAAGCAACAACTTCTTGACTCTCTAAGACGGACTGAAATAGGAGAAAAGGGGGTTTCAGCCGAGGAAGTAGCCAAAAAATTAGGATTAAACTGGTAATGGCTTACTTGGTAGAATTTAGCTGCGAAGCAATCGCTGATTTAGAAGCACTCGCTCCTATCATTCAAGAGCGAATTTTGCGGAAAGTTCGCTGGTTGTCGGATAATTTTGAAAATGTTAGTCCTCAAGCTTTAAGTGCTAATTTGAGTGGTCTTTTCAAGCTTCGAGTCGGTGACTATAGAATTATCTATTCTTTTGCACCCGAAGCAGAACGCATTACCATCCACAAGGTTGGACATCGCCGAGATATCTACAGTTGATAAAATACTGTGTTTGAGAGTAAGTGGTTTCTTTGCTTAACATGATTTTTAAGGGAGACTTGTACAACCTTATTGTACAATTTCAAGCTCTTGAAGTCCCCAAAAACCCCAAAATCTCGATCGCTGGTTAGGGAGAAGAATGTAAAGATTTATTAAATTGTAGCTTTTGATACAGTTGCGAGGGGGAGGGAAATGTGTACAGTTTTGTTGTCTGCCTTTGGTCTTGGGTTAGGCTGTTGCTTGACCTGGCTGCGAGGAGCGGCTAAGTAGGTCATTACTTTTGAAAACTGGTATTATTGTTAGGAAACTCACATCCATGATAAGTAAAAAACAATCAGAAAACAAAGTTAATGCTCTTACAAAAACGCTGTCTTCTTTGGGCATCTTAGCTGGAGTAACTATTGCGGCAACAACCCTACAAGCAACATCAGCCAGTGCAGCAACAGTTGTTTGGACGGATTGGACATCAGCAACGACAGGTACAAGTGGATCAGCTACGGGAACCATTGGAACCATCACAGTAAACTATACTGGGGATGTCTTTTTTGCACAAACAGCAGGTGGAACTAACTACTGGGAGCCATCGCCTGGAATTCCTTATATTAACAACAGTGTGATCAGTAATGCACCACCAGCAAGTGACATAATTGCCTTAAACACTGCAACGACTGGTTCGACAACAAATAAGCTGACTTTTTCGCAACCGATCACCAATCCTATCATGGCTATTAATAGCATGGGACAACTAGGTATAACTGTTAGCTATACTTTTAATACACCGTTTAATATCCTTAGCTTTAACAGTACTATTACAAATAATCCTGCTTACTGGGGTTATGGGCAATTGACACAATCAGGAAATACTTTAATTGGGACAGAAGGAACTGGGGCTATTCATTTTATTGGAACGTATTCATCCATTGAATTTAGTGTTGATAACCCTGAAACTTGGCATGGGTTTACAGTAGGTAAGCTAGAACAAGTCCCCGAACCCACCTCTACCTTCAGCCTACTCGCTCTCGGCACAATCGGCGCAGCTTCAACCCTGAAGCGTAAACTAAAACCCTCTAAATCCACCGAAAAAGAAACCACAAAAGTCGGCTAAATTGCTTCTAAAAATACTATAAATGCCCCTTCATTCAGTCAGTTGAGGGGGGTTGTTTTTTGTGTATTGTTTATTGTCTATTATTTAATTGTTGCTAACTAATACTAAATCCAGTTATTAAAGACTGATTATCTATTCCTCCTTTTGCCTTTTGCCTATCCTGATATGTAGCCTATACTCAACGGGTTTAGTATAATTGACAACAAGAGCGTTTTTTGTGGTAAGATAGTCAGCCTAGTGTAAATATGGTAAAAGTTGAAATGTCTATCACCCATATTAATAATCTTCAAGACCAGATTTTGCAAAGTATTAAGACTTTACCGCTAGAAAAACAGCAAAAAGTCCTTGAATTCGCCCAATCCTTACAAGGAAATTCACGTTTTCAGAAATGGGATAATATTTCAGATGCAGAAGCACAATCGTTACAAAATGAATTTGCTCAAGAGGATATTAACTTTTCAGAAAGTATTTTACCCGATTATTTATCTCACCTTGAACAAGAGGATAAGAAATAAATGCGAGGCGATATTTATCTAGCTGATTTGAATCTGAGTCGTGGTTCAGAACAAGTCACCAGTCACGAGTAGGGTGCGTTCCCTGATGCCATCCTTGTTACTCCATCGTTTGATCGTGGGGAACGCACCATCTTTAAGTTAACCGAGCAGTATTGACGGACCGGCCATCACTCCGGCAATTTGTCGGTCTAACTGTTCTAAATTTTCCGCCGGTTCAAGGCAGCATAACCCTTGACAAATTAACCCAAATGTGCTATGCGGCAAACTGGCATCGACTCGATAGACCGCAGTGGGCAAATAGCGACTTAACAGAGGATCGATCGAGCTTTCCGGGGCGCGCAGGCAGAAACCGTGACGATAGTGATCGAGGGCGACAAATAAACTGGGGCAAGCGGTGGGGGACTGTTCTAGGATGGTACTAAAAGATTGCAAGGCCTTTTCAGCCCGATCGAGATATTCTAGATTTTCCGTCAATCGCGACAGACGAACTAAATTAGCGATCGCAATTCCGTTGGCCGAAGGGGTGGCATTATCCGTATAACCCCGTTCTCGCACGATCAGATCGAGACTATGATCAGAAGCGGTATTAAAATATCCCCCCTCATCCTCGGCCCAAAACCAGCGGTCGAATTCCCCTTGTAGATCGATAGCCGCCTCTAACCAGCGAGTTTCTTGGGGATTAGCCGTTTGCAAGTCCAGTAAAGCCTTAATAAAATAGGCAAAATCCTCCGATTGGGCCAAAACCGAGGCCTGACCCTGATAATTCAAGCGCTGAAAACGTCCATCTAACCACTGATGCTTGAGAATAAACTCGGCCGCGACCGTAGCCATTTGCCAGTACAAAGGTTCGCTAAAGACGGCAAAGGCCCGGGCTAAACCAGAAATCATTAAACTATTCCAAGCGACGATCATTTTCGTATCCGTTACCGCCGGAATCCGTCCCGGCCAAGAGACGGTTTTCGCCTCTTGATTGTCTCTGGCCGGGGGAAAAAGAGCTAATTGGGCTTGAGAACTGCCATAACGCCGAATAAATAACTTATCGAGCATATTTTCTATCTCCTTCCCTAATTCTCCCCCTTGCCGACGTTGCAGGACATTACGACCCTCAAAATTCCCCTCGGCAGTGACGGTAAAATTAGCTTGCAGCAGCCCCAATTCCTCGGTCGAGAGATAATCCCTTAACTCTAAATCCGACCAGACATAAAAGGCCCCTTCCTCCGGTTCCCTATCCGTGGCATTCTCAAAACTATCGGCATCTTGGGCCGCATAAAAATAGCCTTCTGGGGCGGTCATTTCCCGTTTTAGCCAGTTAACCGTGCCTTTAATCCCTCTCTCAAAGGCCGCTTCTCGATCACCCGCACTCCACAAATTGGCTAAATATTCGACAATTTGCCCGTTATCGTAGAGCATTTTTTCAAAATGGGGAACTGTCCACGTCGAATCCACCGTATAACGATGGAATCCCCCCCCCACATGGTCATAGATTCCCCCTAGGGCCAGATCTTCCCCCCGTTGATAGGCCGCTTGCCGGAGGGAATCCTCAAAATCGTCCCCAAAGCGACTGCCCTGCAAAGCCAGATGAGAATATGGAATCATCGGAAAACTGGGCCGACCGTAGTTATTGGGATTAACCCGAATCACCGCCGTATTTGTCTCGATTCCTGTGGCTAAAAGGGAAGGAGCGGCTAAATTGGTCTCTGCTCGGGGTAAAATAGCTGATTGACGCAGTGCGCCCAGCATTTCGGCCGTAAATTTGCTTAATTTCTGCTTTTCCTCGTCATAATAACGACGTACCGATTGCAACACTTGCAGAAAACCGGGCCGGTTAAAGCGCGGTTGCACGGGAAAATAGGTGCCACCATAGAAGGGAATTAAACTATCCGGTGTTAGGAAGACATTCAGAGGCCAACCCCCTTGACCGACCATCATCTGCAATGCTTGCATATAGATACTATCGATGTCCGGTCTTTCCTCGCGATCAACTTTGATCGGCAAAAAATACTGATTGAGATAATCGGCAATGGCCCGATCGGAAAAAGCTTCTCCTTCCATAACCGTACACCAATGACAGCTAGAATAACCGATCGAGAGAAAGATCGGTTTATCTTCCCTCCTGGCAATTTCTAGGGCACTGTCACACCAATACCACCAATCGATCGGGTTTTCGGCGTGTTTTCGCAGGTAAAGACTTTCGGATGCAGCCAGATGATTAGCCATGGGAAAAGGGGTATTTTTGCTCTTGCTGCTTATTAGTTTAAGCTAATTAGAGACTAACCGGAATCAAGCCTCTGCTTATGCTGAAAACTTCGATCGCCCTAGGATTTTTTCTCACTCAATCTTTGCCCCTTAATCCGCAAGTGCAAGGGGTGGCTAATCATTTAATTGGGGTCATGGATACCAGGGAACAAGCGCAGACTAATCCCCGCATTGCTAAGGTGCAAATGACTACCTGTGCCGTGAATTTTTCCCCGAAACAGGATAGTATTTATCTTTATCAGGAACAGGCGATTATCGATCGCTTAAATCAACCCTATCGTCAAAGAATTTTAGTCATTCAACCTAGCCCCGATAATTCCACTGTGGAATCAAAAGCTTATAAGTTAAATAATGCCGCTAACTTTATTAATTTTTGTAACAAAGACTTGACAGAAAGAAAATTAAATGTATCAGATTTGGCCGAGTCGGTGTGTACTGTGTTTTTAAAACCGATAGCGGGGGGTTATCGGGGAGAAACTCCCCCCCAGGGTTGTCCCACTAATGCCAGAGGTGCGGTGAAAATAACTAATACAATTATTCTACATTCCCAGGGCATGGATACCAGCGATCGAGGTTATGATAGCCTTGGTCGGCAGGTATGGGGAGCGCAGGATAATTTCTATCAATTTCGCCGGCAAAAACCCTAAAATCGGCTTTCCTGTTTCATCGGAAATTTTGGGTCTGAAACCCCGCCGTTTTAGGTTGGCTTTGCTGTTAAATCTTAGCGCATTTACAAAATATGTGTTAGAATGTGAGACATGGAAAAAGCCTACTCGTTTCGATTTTACCCCACACCAAAACAAGAGTCGCTATTGCGGCGCACTTTGGGCTGTGTAAGATTAGTTTACAATAAAGCTCTCCAAGAACGAACACAAGCATGGTATGAAAGACAAGAAAGAGTAGGCTACGCTCAAACTTCTTCAATGCTAACCGATTGGAAAAAACAAGAAGAATTAAACTTTCTCAATGAAGTAAGCTGTGTACCTTTACAACAAGGGTTAAGACACCTACAAACAGCTTTTACTAACTTCTTTGCTGGTCGTACTAAGTATCCTAACTTTAAGAAAAAACATCAGGGAGGAAGTGCCGAATTTACCAAATCTGCTTTTAAATTTAAAGACAGACAAATCTATTTAGCCAAATGCACAGAACCTTTACCTATTCGATGGTCAAGACAAATCCCAGAAAGCTGTGAACCAAGCACAGTAACAGTCAGATTACATCCTTCTGGACGTTGGCATATTTCAATTAGATTTGATGACCCAACGATTAAGCCTCTACCAGTAACAGATAAAGCCATCGGAATTGACTTAGGAATTAGTAGCCTCGTGATTACCAGCGATGGCGATAAAGTGTCTAATCCCAAGCATTTTAAAAAGCATTATCGGAGACTGCGAAAGGCGCAAAAAAATCTGTCTA
>NZ_JADBSZ010000113.1:0-10857 GCF_020246425.1 Microcystis sp. M079S1 | reverse complement strand
TTATTAATAATAAATTTGGCAAAGGATTAAAGATTAGTTATTGTGACTAACTCTTTTGGTTAGAACAAGATAAACTTGAGAATCTTCGGTCAAATTTATTGACTCAAAATCAGCTATACTTAATTTAAATGAAACAGCCCTACCCTAAGTAGGGGGAGAGCCTTCGAGAGCCCCCGCAGCTAAGGGACTTGCGCTTTGATAATATGCCATCTGGCTGGTCTGATTCTTCTACAGAGCGATTTCCTGGCTGGGATATTATTCCCACGCAAGTCCCTAATGGCAATGAAGCGTTTCGTTGGACTCAATCTACAGGAATGGTGGGAATTGGCGATATTTCTGGCGGTAGTTTTGAAACCTGGGCTACTGGAGTCTCTGCTGATGGCTCTGTTATTGTCGTTAACGGCGGTGCTTTAGGTAATCCGGATCGGATTTTTCGTTGGACTCAATCTACAGGAATAATAAGCCTCGGTTTCCGCTCCAGCGAAGCCTTCGACGTGTCAGATGATGGGTCTGTTATAGTTGGTAGAGCTTTCACCAATAATACAAATCAGGCTTTTCGTTGGACTCAATCAGGGACAATAATAATCGGCGACCTACCCGGAGGGGGTGTTGTTCCTTTTAGTAGCGCCAATGCAGTAAGCTAAACGGCTTTTACTTCGGATCACCGATATAGACTCCAAAAGGGTTATAGCTATTGGATCATGCAGGTTAAGCGCCGTTTAGCTTATCTGCTGATGGTTCTGTTGTGGTTGGTCGAGGCGTTTCTGTTAGTGGAGATGAGGCGTTTCGTTGGACTCAAACTACGGGAATAGTAGGACTCGGTGACCTCCCCGGTGGAATTTTTAATAGCTCTGCCACTGCAGTCTCAGCAAATGGATCTATTGTGGTTGGTCGAGGAGGCGTAATTTCTGTTAATAATAGTGAGGCGTTTCGTTGGACTCAAGCTACGGGAATGGTAGGACTCGGTGATTTACCTGGTGGTAGTTTCAATAGTATAGCCTGGGGAGTTTCTGCTGATGGATCTGTTGTGGTTGGGACAGGTAAGCTAAACGGCTTTTACTTCGGATCACCGATATAGACTCCAAAAGGGTTATAGCTGTTGGATCATGCAGGTTAAGCGCCGTTTAGCTTAGTACCGCTAATGGCATTAATGCCGAAGCATTTATCTGGGATAGTGCTAATGGCATGAGAAGCATCCAACAAATTCTAACTAATGACTTTGGACTGGATCTGACGGGTTGGCGATTATCTAGTGCAAATGATATTTCTGCTGATGGACTAACTATTGTCGGAAGTGGAATAAATCCTAATGGACAATCAGAAGCATGGATCGCTAAACTAGATAGTGCATTGCCACCGACAACTCCATCCCCAGTTACTTCTATATCACCTAATCTTCCATCAGGAACTCCTGGAGTAAACTTTTTACCAATCGGTAGTGGAACAAATACTTGGTATGTCGGCATCTCGCCAAATAGCCTAGCAGGTCAAGTCACTGGCTCGCAACCATTTGCACCTAATGGACGAATTTGGGATGTCCCTCATGGCACAGGAAGAAGTCGGGTGAATGGGAATCGCCTCAGTATGAGTATGCAGCCACCCTCAGAATTATTTTTAAATGGAGTTTCCATTTCAAGAGGGACATTTAATGTTACATCAGCGATTGCGTATCTTACTAATGGCTCTACCTTAACCCTTACAGTGCCTGCTCCTATTTCTGCCATTATTGGAGATACAACAGAGCATTTCTTATTTGATACACCTCTTGATACTGAAGTAATTCGTTTTACTGGCTTTTTCGATCCTAGTGAGCCAAATCTCGATCCAGCTAACTTTGATCTTACTGTCGGTTCTATTTCTGATGGCAATGCAGATTGGACAGTTTATTTACCTTCTATGACGAATATGACAACTTACCAAGTTACTGATCTCAATAATGATCAGGATTTGAATGATGATACCAATTATTTCCTCGGTCTAGACAATCCGCAATCTGTCCCTGAAGGCGATAACTTGGTTGGTTTGCTTGTCCTTGCGGGGGGATACGGCTTAAAACGGGTGATTTGTCGGTTATCCGAGCGGTAAATTTTGATTTAGGATGAATTGGGGACGTAAGCGATCGCGTTTGCGTCCCTTTGTTATAATTCAAAGGCGGGCTAGAATTTTAGTAAAACAACGTTAATCTCTAAGGTTTATCAATGACTCAAATATTGCTCGAAATTCCTGATGAATTAATATCTCGTTTACAAGAACAAAAATCCTCGGTTCAAGAGATTGTCATCAAAGCTTTGGAAAATTATCTTCAAACTAAATTACCAGATATTACTAAAACTCGCACTTGGGAACTTTGCGGAAGTTTAGAAATTAACCAACCTGAACCTAAATATATTATCGGACAAGATAATCATGGTCAAGTTGTTACTAACTACGCTGAAAACATTGATGAAACTCTCTATTAAAATTTGTGACTAAAGAAATTATTGTCGATACTTCTGCTTTAATTGCTTTTTTTATTAAATCTGAAACTCATCACGAAACCGCTCAAAATTATTGCCTAGAAAATCCTCATAATGGTTGGATTATTCTAGAATCAGTATTTGATGAAACGGTTACTTGGATCCGGAGTAAGGTTTCCAGTAAAGCCTCAATTCAAGTAGGTCAAATACTAAGAGAAGATCATCATTATATTAATCTATCAGATAGTGACGATCTGGCAACATGGGAGGCTTTCTGTAAATACAATGATAAAAAATGGAGTTACACAGATTGTTCTATTTTAGTTATGGCTCATCGCTTGCAAATATTCGAGGTATTCGCTTTTGATGATCATATTCGTCAAATGGCAGGATTAGGAATTATTTGTGTACCATAAACCAATAAAAATACAACCTCACTAATGTTAACCCCGTTTCCTTATGGGAGCATTCTTGAGACGAGTAGCACTTAACGCTCTTAACCAAGAATCGACTTACCGACGTAGTCTGGCACAAAAAAGTAAACGGGCGGCCATGGATAATAACTATATGATGGCTGTGCTGAAAGCCTTTTGTCAAGCCTAATTGAGATGCTCTTACCCTGGCCGTATTATTCCGATTTTACTGCAAGCTTTTGCCAATCTTGTCGAAAAAGATTAGTCAACTTTCCTCAATAATTACTTGATTTGGCGAAAATTTTTAAGTCAGAAAATTCAAAAATTGCTGGATGATAAAAGCATTAGACAAATCAATAAAAAATGCCCCCACCAAAGGAACAATAATAAATGCTTGGGGAGAAGCCCCAAAATTTTCCGTTACCGCTGTCATATTGGCGATAGCTGTGGGAGTTGCCCCTAGAGTTAAACCCAAATAACCGGCGCAAACTACTGAAGCATGATAGTTTTTTCCCATTACGGGAAAGACCAGTAAAACAGTATAAATAATACTGAGTGAGAACTGCACTAATAACAGGATAGCAATCGGTCCGGCCAAATCGATCAATGTCCATAATTGTAAACTCATCAAGGACATAGATAGGAATAAACCGAGACTAACATCAGAAATTAAGGCTAAAGAGGGCGTATTAGCGGGCCAAGGAAAGCGTTTCAACACCAAAGGTACGGTATTAGTCAGGATAATTCCTGCCAATAAACAGGGGACAAAATCCGGTAATTTTAAACCAAGGGGAGTCACCCAGTAGTTAATCTGATTACCTAAACCGATAGTTAAACCAATCACTAAGATTGAATGGAGCATTGTATTGTAATCGATATTGACATTCCTCTGGCTTTGTTTAATTCCCACCGTTAAATCTTGGTCTTGATTATTGGCTCGCAGTCGATTTCTAGTAATTAACCATTTAGCCACCGGTCCGCCAATAATTCCCCCTAAAACTAGCCCAAAAGTAGCACTAGCTACACCAATTTCTGATGCTTTGGCGATGCCATAATTATCACGAAAAATAGAAGCCCAAGCAATGGCAGTCCCGTGACCGCCACTCAAAGAAACGGAACCAGCAATCAAACCGATGGGTAAATCTAATCCCATCACTTTTGCCACTCCTAACCCGGCTAAATTTTGTAGAATGAGATAAACCACGGCGGTTATTAATAAAATTAGCAAGGGTTTACCCCCTTGCAGCAGGGTTTTTAGTTTTGAGGACAGCCCGATAGTAGTAAAAAAAACGATTAACAGGGCATCCCGAACATTAAGGGTAAATTCGATTTGCCATTTAAAAACAGCAAAAAATAGACCGAGAAATAAGGAAGCTAAGACACCACCGACAACGGCATCAGGAATGTTATAATCTTGCAGAAATTTGATATTTTTGCTTAAATACTTACCGAGATAGAGGACTAGAATAGCCATAATAATTGTCTGGCGTTGGCTAAATTGGTAAATTTCCATTTTCTTAATCTTAGTTCTCCAAGATGCTCTACTTAGGGTTGGCGGCAAAAAGTACGGGCGAAGCATTCGGATAGAAAATCTACGGTTTCACCGATAGGTTATTGCCCGAATGCTTCGCCCCTACAGGACGCGGGCCGATGAAGACGCAAGGTTTTGAAGCACGATTCTCTCAAAATCCTGCACCTGTTTCGCTCGTAAAGCCACAAAATCCCTACCTTGCCTACATTTCACATTTATTCAGCAGACCCTACTTAAGTTTAGTCCTAATTTTCAGTAACAACCTTATCTGTAAGAAAGCCGCAATGAAAAAAGGACACAAGTTAACTTGTGTCCTTGCCGAAGCTATGAACTTAATTTTTATTTAGCGTCGGAGAATTCCGCATCGATGACATCATCGCCACCACCAGCACCACCAGAGGGGCCATTGTCGTCATTGCCACCGGTGGGATTACTAGGGGCCCCTTGCTGATACATACTGCTACCGATCGCGTAGAGGGCTTGTTGTAATTCCGGTAGGATGGTTTTGATCTTACCATCATCGTCTTGAGCGATCGCTTCTTCCAGTTCCTTAATCAATGCCTGGGCTTTATTTTTCTCGGATGGGGGAACCTTATCGCCCAACTCGGCTAACTGCTTCTCAGCTTGATAAACCACGTTTTCAGCTTGATTTTTGCGTTCAATGCGTTCGCGACGTTCCTTATCGACTGCGGCGTTCGATTCTGCCTCATTAACCATGCGTTCCACTTCATTTTGGGGCAAGGTAGAAGCGCCGGTGATGCTGATCGATTGTTCTTTTCCTGTACCTTTATCCTTAGCGGTGACATTTAAAATACCGTTAGCATCGATGTCGAAAACCACTTCGATTTGAGGCACACCACGAGGAGCGGGAGGGATACCATCGAGTCGGAAAGTTCCCAAACTCTTGTTATCTTTGGCCATTTCCCGTTCCCCTTGCAGGACGTGGATTTCCACGTTAGTTTGTCCATCTACTGCCGTGGAGAAAACTTCCGATTTTTTGGTGGGGATAGTGGTGTTGCGGGTAATAATCCGCGTCATCACACCGCCGAGGGTTTCCACACCCAAAGACAGGGGCGAAACATCAAGCAGAAGAATATCTTTGACTTCACCAGCGAGGACACCACCTTGAATAGCGGCACCTACGGCTACCACTTCATCGGGGTTAACGCTTTGGTTAGGATCTTTGCCCAGAACTTTTTTAACTAATTCTTGAACGGCGGGAATCCGGGTTGAACCACCGACGAGAACCACTTCATCGAGGGCAGATTTATCGATTTTGGCATCACGGATGGCATTTTCGACGGGAATCCGACAGCGATCGATTAAATCGGCGCAAATTTCCTCAAATTTAGCTCTGGTTAAAGTGGTATCTAGGTGTTTTGGTCCTTCGGCGGTAGCGGTGATGAAGGGCAGGTTAATTTCCGCTTGGGTAACGCTAGAAAGTTCAATTTTGGCTTTTTCTGCCGCTTCCGTGAGACGTTGCAGGGCTTGTTTATCTTGACGGAGATCTATTCCTTCAACTTTTTTGAATTCTCCGGCTAGATAATCAACGATTTTTTTATCGAAGTCATCACCACCGAGATGAGTATCTCCAGAGGTAGCGAGAACTTCAAAGACACCATCACCCACTTCTAGAACCGATACGTCAAAGGTTCCCCCACCCAAGTCAAAAACGAGAATGGTTTCGTTAGCTTTTTTGTCTAATCCGTAGGCAAGAGAGGCGGCAGTGGGTTCGTTGATAATGCGGAGAACTTCAATCCCGGCAATTCTCCCTGCATCTTTGGTGGCCTGACGTTGGGAGTCATTAAAATAAGCGGGTACGGTGATGACTGCTTGGGTAACGGTTTCGCCGAGGTATTTACTGGCATCTTCCACCAGTTTCCGCAGTACCTGGGCGGAAATTTCTTCGGGGGCGAATTGTTTGCCCTGGGCGGGACAGTCTAATTTAACGTTGCCGTTGCCGTCCTGGAGAGTTTTGTAGGATACTTCTGTGGCTTCGTTGGTAACTTCGTTGAATTTCCGGCCGATGAAGCGTTTGACGGAATAAAAGGTATTTTGCGGGTTCATTACCGCTTGACGTTTGGCGATTTGTCCTACTAGGCGCTCGCCATTTTTGGCGTAGGCGACGACTGAGGGCGTGGTTCTAAACCCTTCGGCGTTGGCGATAACAGTGGGTTTACCCCCTTCCATAACCGCGACGCAGGAGTTAGTCGTCCCTAAGTCAATTCCAACTACTTTTCCCATAATCTTTGTGCTGCTCCGATACAACTATAGTGACTTCTAGAATCGGAACTGTACTCGGTTTTTAGGCGATACCCACCCCTATCAGTTCCTTCGTTATCTCTATAGTGCAAAATAACCCCGCTTTCTCGATAGTGTAGGTATCCGAACCTTTTTGGTAGTATTGCTAATGTCAGTTCGGGATCAAAGAGTTAGGGGTGAAGGAAAGGAGTCAGAAGTGAGACAAACTCTTAGTTCTTACCACTCCATGCTCGCTCCCCTTGGTTTCCCTGGATTGGTGTTGGCAATCCCTCACTTCCTCTCTTTTAAGTAGAAAACATGAATCTCAAATATCAATATCATTCCATAGTTCAGAAATTGACCGCACTTGACTTTAATTAATAACCGAAAGGTCATGCTATTAATACAAGATTATGTAATCATGAGTAAAAACAATTGTTCCTGTGCGTATTCCATTTATTTCTTGAATATAAGTATCGGTGTCATATCGTTTAAATCTACTATCTTGAAAACTGTTAATTAACTCAGGAAAATCCTCTAATTCAGAGGTACTAATTAATCTATTTCCGTAAAGAAGATCACCAGAAAAAACCCTAAAGGTAGAAGAACGGGTTTCCTCGGAAAATAAACTGCTACAGTTAGGTTGTAAATAGATGTAGATGTAGGCCAAGCGCATATCTGCAGAAGGCACAAATTCTAAACCTAAATCAAAATAGCATAGAGTAGGTGGATTAAAAACAGATAAAATAGATTCCCGATAATTATCAGGCTTGCCAAAACTTCTCAACTGAATAAGATGACTACCAGTATTGACTCCCCCTCCTCTTAAATTATTAAGAGAACATTGTTGAAAGTCAAGAAAGGTTTTAGTTATCGTTCTTTGCCAACTATTAATAATGACTAGAGAATTTACCCAATACCTATACTGTTCTGGTCGGCGATCGATCTCGATACCAATAGGATCATCCGATTGACGGGGTTCTACCATGCGATAATAGTAAGTGTAGTTGCTAAATTTTACTCTTCGCGGCCCTGGAAGATCATTAACAAAGTTTTTCTGATCTACTTGCCGGCCAAATTCACAAACACTTTGATAATCTTTTATAGCAAACATTGGTAAAAGAATATCTGGTGGCGGCAGTTTGATTTCATCATCAGACCAACGACCTGTAAAAATCCAGGCGGCTGCCCGCTCAGAAACTACCCAAGCAAGACCTCTATATACAGGAATATTGTCAATACTCATTGTTAATAAATAAATCTGATCATTTATTTTGTAACAATTATCCCCAAAACTCTCAAGGATTGTGGCATCGATCTCAGCTAAAGGTTTGCCAAATGGAAGTGCGAGTAAATCAGTAAGATTGCTCATCATTGAATTTTTTGACTAAGTTACTGTTTCTGTTATACGCTATTTAGATGCTGAACAGCTTACTGTTTACCGATCACAGCAAAAAAGCTCCCCAATGCCTGCTCTTTCTGGGAACTTGTTGATAACACGAATGTAGTATATAATGTAATATAGGTAATAAGCTGTACTGCATTTAAACTGCGTCTTGACAATTTTAGTACAAATGCTCAGAACTCTGGTGCAGTCTGAACGAGTAATTTAGATAGTCAACAGCTTATCCTCTGTGTTAAAACACGATCACTGATAACAATTTATTCAATTCATCGCAGAATCTCAATTGCCTTATTATCTTGGTTGCATCAGCTTTTGACCTGATTATTTCATAAAAACTATGGCTTACGAAACTCTGGATATTTCCACACAGACACCGATTTTATCTTGGGCGGGGCATGAATTGGGACCCCAAGAAACCCAAATGGTCAAAAATGTCGCTTCCCTACCTTTTGTTTATAAACACATTTCTTTAATGCCCGATGTTCACTTGGGTAAAGGCGCTTTAGTCGGTTCGGTGATTGCCACCAAAGATGCCGTAATTCCTGCCGCCGTCGGAGTCGATATCGGTTGCGGCATGGCCGCCCTAAAAATGCCTTTCACCGGTGAACAATTGCAGGGAAAACTCAAAAAAATTCGCCTCGATGTGGAAGAAAATATTCCCGTCGGTTTTGCTGAAAATAAAGAAGTGGATCGGGAAGTAACTAAATGGCCAAAATGGGCGGAATTTAAACAGATTCATCGAGGCGTACAAAACCTAGAGAAAAAAGCCCTTAAACAAATGGGTTCCCTGGGAGGTGGCAATCACTTTATCGAAATTTGTTTAGATACAGATAATCAAGTTTGGTTAATGCTCCATTCCGGTTCTAGAGGTATTGGTAATCAACTGGCCCAATGTCATATTGATACGGCCAAAGAGTTAGCCAAACTAGCAGAAGGTAAATTACCCGACCTCGATCTGGCCTACTTTGTTGCCGGTACAGAAGAATTTGCCGCCTACTGGCATGACCTACAATGGGCCCAGGAATATGCCCGTTATAATCGGGAAATTATGATGGCTAGATTTAAACGCATTGTTGAAAAACATCTAGCGGGAGGCAAACCAACTAAACCCCTCTTAGTAGTTAATTGTCATCACAATTATGCCGAAAAAGAAATTCATTTTGGGGAGGAGGTTTATGTCACCCGAAAAGGAGCCGTCCGCGCCAGAGAAACCGATTATGGTATTATCCCCGGTTCCATGGGAGCGCAATCTTATATTGTCAAAGGCAAAGGCGAACATAATAGCTTCTGTTCCTGTTCCCACGGGGCCGGGCGCTTGATGTCGAGAAATCTGGCTAAAAAAACCTTTACTCTTGATGATTTAATCGCCCAAACCCAAGGGGTTGAATGCCGCAAAGATGAGGGCGTTATTGATGAGATTCCGGGGGCCTATAAACCGATCCAACAGGTGATGAATCAACAGGCTGATCTAGTGGAAATTGTCGCCACTCTCAAGCAGGTGATGTGTGTCAAAGGTTAACAAATCATGGCAACAGCGATCGATTTTTGTCGTTTTTTCCCTAGCATGAAAAAGATAGGAATCGATCGAGGATTATAAGCGATGAGTCTGACTATTGCTGCCGAATTAGGGCAAATTCCCGCCCATCATCTCAATATCATGGGATATGTGGATGAATCCGCCGTTAACGGCCCCGGCTGTCGGGCGGTGGTCTGGGTACAGGGTTGTTCTCGCGAGTGTCGGGGTTGTTTTAATCAAGCTTCCTGGTCCTTTGAGATCAATCAATTAATTACCGTTGAGTCTCTAGCTGCCAAAATTTTGGCTAATCCCCGCAATAGTGGCCTAACTTTCTCCGGAGGTGAACCTTTTTGGCAAGCAAAAGCCTTGACAGAATTAGCTAAATATGTTAGGGAAAAAGGCTTAAATGTGATGTCCTTCACGGGATTTACGATCGAACAATTGCGCTCAACCCAAGCACCGCCCCACTCTCAAGAATTATTGGCCCAGTTAGATATTTTGGTGGATGGGGCCTATGTGGAATCCCTCGCTATTCATTCCCCCGATTCTCCCGTTTCTTCTAGCAATCAACGGATTCACGTCCTCAATCCCGCTCTGGAAGATCAGATTAATTGGGCATCGGATCAAGTGGAAATTCATATTCTCAAAGACGGAACCCGAATTTTTACGGGATTTTGGGGACAGATTATTTCTTGATTGGGCCCAGAATCAGTAATCAGTGATCAGTAAACAGTAATCAGTGATCAGTAATCAAGATTATCCAACTACTTACTCTCACTTCATACCGCTCACTGAGAACTCAAATCTGATCAGTGATCACTGCCTAGTAATTTAGGATCACAGATCCACTAACATCAATTCCTCGACTAAATCAAAATTAGCCGTTACCGATTGCACATCATCGAGGGATTCTAGGGTGTCGATTAACTTCAATAAAAAACAGGCCTGGTCTCGATCGCTCACTTCTAGGGTATTAGTGGGAATCCAGCGTAATTCTGCTTCTTTGACCTTAAATCCCGCTTCTTGCAGAACCTTATTCAATCTCTCCAGGTTAGACACCTCAGTAAAAACTGCTGCTCCTTGACCTTCCTCCTCACTGTCAAAAAACTCGTAGGATTGGGCCTGGCCCTCTAGGGAAGCTTCTAAAAGCTGATCCTCATCGGAAATTTTGGGTCTGAAACCCCGCCGTTCTAGGTTGGCTTTACGTTAGAATTAAAAGGCCAGTCTCGAAAACCAAGTGGACGGCGCAGCACCTTGAAAACTCGGCTTAGGGGGTTCCGACCAGAAAAGCTTGG
>NZ_JADBSZ010000112.1:0-27663 GCF_020246425.1 Microcystis sp. M079S1 | reverse complement strand
TAGGGTTTGCTGAAAAAGTTTTTCGTGGGGGCAGGGTGTGGGGTGTGGGGTGTGGGGTGTAGGGTTTTACCGATTTTCATCTGGTCAATTACCTAATTTTCAGGGAAAAAGTACCTGAATTTTCCCCCCGCTCACTCCCAGGTCCGGTACTTTTGGATTGACAAAAAGTCTAAAAGTCTTATCCAGCAAGGTTTTTAGATTTATTCAGCAAGCCCTAAATAGCAAAAACTATAGACGAATAGCTATGAGCTTTGGTGAAGAATTTGAATTACTGCTGCGGGCGCGCTATCCTCTCATCTATATTACCACCCTAGAAGAGGAACGTCTCGAAAAAGCGATCGCCGATATTGCCAAACAGAGCAATAACCGTGCTGTCTATGTCTGGGATTTTGTGGATGGTTATCAAGATAATCCCAATAATGAGAACTTTGCTCGGCGTAATCCCCTCCAAGCTCTTGAATTCGTCGAAAAGCTGCCGCCTAACATCGCCGCGATCATAATTTTACGCGATTTCCAGCGCTTTTTAGAAGATATTGCCATCGCCAGAAAATTGCGAAATCTCGCCCGTTCCCTGAAATCTCAGCCCAAAAACCTAATTATCGTCGCTCCCGAACTGTCTATCCCCTCAGATCTAACCGAAGTAATCACCGTCGTCGATTTTCCCCTCCCCAGTGGCGAAGAAATTAAACAGGAAATTCAGCGATTAATCGCCGCCACCGGACAACCCGTCAAAGAACCACTCCTGGATGAATTAGTGCTTTCTGCCCAAGGATTATCCCTAGAGAGAATTCGTCGGGTTTTAGCCAAATGTTTAGCCAGTCACGGCAAAATTGAGCCAGAGGACGTGGAATTAATTTTGGCAGAAAAACGCCAATCGATTCGTCAAACCCAGATATTGGACTTTTATCCCGCCACAGAGCAGATTTCTGACATCGGCGGCCTAGATAATCTCAAAGATTGGCTGATTCGTCGCGGTGGTGCTTTTAGTGAACGCGCCCGCGCCTACGGTTTACCCAATCCCCGGGGTTTACTATTGGTGGGAATTCAAGGGACGGGTAAATCCCTGACAGCGAAAGCTATTTCCCATCATTGGCACTTGCCTTTACTGCGTCTAGACGTGGGGCGTTTATTTGGCGGATTGGTGGGAGAATCGGAATCGCGTACCCGTCAGATGATTAATCTCGCCGAAGCTTTAGCTCCCTGTGTGCTGTGGATAGACGAAATCGATAAAGCTTTCGCCGGAGCGGAGGGAAAAGGCGACGGGGGAACCACCGGGCGGGTTTTCGGGACTTTTATCACTTGGTTAGCCGAGAAACAATCGCCGGTTTTTGTCGTCGCTACAGCTAATAACATCCAATCTCTGCCCCCGGAAATGTTGCGAAAAGGACGCTTCGATGAGATATTTTTTGTCGGACTACCTAGCCAAAAGTCCCGCGAGGAGATTTTTAGCGTTCATTTAGGGAAAGTTCGGCCCCATAATCTAAAAAGTTATGATATAAAGCGACTAGCCTACGAAACTCCCGATTTTTCGGGGGCAGAAATCGAACAAACCATCGTGGAAGCGATGCACATCGGTTTTAGTCAAAATCGCGACTTTAGCACCGATGATGTGCTTGAGGCCGCTAGTCAGATTATCCCCCTAGCTCGGACTGCCCAAGAACAGATTCAATTTCTACAGGATTGGGCAAAGTCCGGTAAAGCTCGTTTAGCCTCTCGCGATGATCGTTTTAATGTCAATTCTAGCAGTTAATTTAGCACCAATATGAAGCGTTTATCTGGTTTATTGCAATTTATGCTCGGTTTTGTCATGGGAGTGGCGATTTTGGTCGGTGGGGCTACTGCTGTCGCCTATATGCTTCTCTCCGGTATGAATTCTAATCCTCCTAAACCCGTCTTTACCGAGGAGAAAAAAGAGGAAACTAAGGAGGAAAAAACCGCCGTCAAACCTTCTCCCATCCCTACTACTCCCGTCCAAGAACAACCCCAAGCTGAGGTGAAAGAGTCTGCCACAGCTGCACCAGCACCAAAAGCTTCCCCGAAACCCAGTCCCGAAGCAAGAAAAAGAGAAGCCACATCCGAGGGTTATCAAGCGCGGGTGACATGGCAAAGCGGTTTAAGTCTGCGCTCTGAACCTACCAGTGAATCGACTCGTCTCGGCGGTCTGGATTATAATACTAAAGTCAGTGTGGTGGGAACCAGCAGCGATGGCCAATGGCAGCGCATACGTCTGTCCGATGGTCGCGAAGGTTGGATTAAAGCGGGTAATATTTCCAGAGTCGAGTAAATAGGGTTTGCGGCAAAAAGTTTTTCCTGGGGGCAGGGTGTGGGGTGTGGGGTGTAGGGTGTAGGGTTTTACCCATTTTCAGGTGGTCAATTACCTAATTTTCAGGGAAAAAGTCCAGGAATTTTCCCCCCGCTCACTCCAATGGCTGGTACTTTTGGATTTCAAAAAGGTCTCAAAGTATTATCGAACAATGTTTTTAGATTTATTCAGCAAGCCCTAGGGCTGGCTGAATAAATGTGAAATGTAGGCAAAGTAAGGGTTTTGGGGCTTTACGAGCGAAACAGGTGCAAGATTTTGAGAGAATCATGTTTCAAAACCTTACATCTTCATCGGCCCGCGTCCTGTAGGGGCGAAGCATTCGGGCATAACCTATCGCTGAAACCCTAGATTTCCTATCCGAATGCTTCGCCCCTACTTTTTGCCGCAAACCCTATTTAGAAGGGATAGATTTTCTAAATCTATCCCTTTCCCTTAATTCAAGAGCGATTATCGCGATTAACTTTTCTGATTAACCAATAACTTGCCGCTAAAGCTAAGGTTCCCACGGTGAGGGCAATTAAATCATCTTTACTGTATTTATTGGGATCAAAAATAATAATTTTTCGAGAGATGGCAATCAGGGCAGTAACTACGACTAATTCAACCTGTACGATGTGTTTTCTTAAGTAAGCAGTGACGTTTTCTAATAACTCTAAAGCGATCAAAATATTGAGAAATAATCCGAAGATTTCAATTAAAGTTTTACTAAAAAAACCGACGGGTTCCGTAGTAAATAAATCTTTGATTAGGATAACTACTAAATCATAAAGAGAAACAATAATAACAACAATTAAGGCTACGGATAAAACCTTAGAAACTATGTTTTCGATGAGATGAATCGACCTCATGAAATCTTCATCGCGCCATTGTTGACCAAAATTGATAAGTAGTTTCCGTATCTGTTTGAGCATGATCGATTAAGTAAAAAGTAAAAATTATTATTGTATTTTATTGCTAATTGTTCTATTTAGCTAACAAGTAAGCCGATCCCCCCTTAATCCCCCCTTATTAAGGGGGGTGCTGATCCCCCCTTAATCCCCCCTTGATAAGGGGTGCTGATCCCCCCTTAATCCCCCCTTGATAAGGGGTGCTGATCCCCCCTTGATCCCCCCTTGATAAGGGGTGCTGATCCCCCCTTGATCCCCCCTTGATAAGGGGTGCTGATCCCCCCTTGATCCCCCCTTGATAAGGGGTGCTGATCCCCCCTTGATCCCCCCTTGATAAGGGGGGTATCTGACAATTTTTAACATCTAAGTAGGGAGGCACAATTATTTGTAGGATGGGTTAGCGGTAGCGTAAACTATGCGGTCGTTGGGTTTCATGCTTCAACCCAACCTACGTTCATCTTATATTTAATTCCACCCACCCACTTACTTACTTAGAAATAATTTTACTTGAAGAAGGCTTCCCTAAAAAAAAATCTAGGTGCGATCGCTATTAAGTCAACCGCACCCCAAACTAATACAAATGCTCGCATCTAGCTGACATCATCGTGAGCGAAACGATTATAGAGGAAGTCGAGGGCATAGTTACGCAGACGATAATATTCAGGGTCCTCCATAATTCTCTCCCGATCGCGGGGACGGGGGAAATGAATATTCATCACTTCGCCGATTTTCGCTTCCGGTCCATTGGTCATCATTACCAGCTTATCAGCGAGGAAAAGAGCCTCATCGATATCGTGGGTAATCATCAACACCGTACAGCGTTTATCTTGCCAAATTTTCAGCAATTCTTCCTGTAATTCCTCTTTGGTAATCGCATCCAAGGCACCGAAAGGTTCATCAAGAATCAACACTTCGGGACGGATAGAAAGAGCGCGAGCGATCGAAACCCGTTGTTTCATCCCCCCGGAGATTTGGGGAGGGGTTTTGTCCATAGCTTCGGTTAAACCCACCATAGCTAAATGATCGCGCACGATCGAGCGTTTTTGTGCCTCTGGAGCATTGGGAGACACCGCATCTACCGCGAGATAGACATTTTCAAAAACGCTTAACCAAGGCAATAAAGCATAGTTTTGAAACACTACCATGCGATCGGGGCCGGGTTTAGTAATTTTCTTACCGTTAACTTTAACGATGCCATCGGTGGGAGAAGAAAAACCCGACACCATATTTAATAGGGTCGATTTACCGCAACCGGAGTGACCGATCACACAGATAAATTCACCTTCATTGATGCTGAGATTAACATCCTTAAGGACGGTGTAGGGGCCTCTAGCAGTGGGATAAACCTTAGAAACTCCTTCAATGGTGACAAAAGCTTCTTTACTGGGGGTCTGGGTTGCTCGGTTAACGGTGTCGGTGGTAGTGTACATGATTAGTCTTTGGGGGAAATTAGTTAATAGGAGCAATGGCTAGGGATAATTGGCTAGGAATTATCCCCTTAGTCGATTTTTAGGCAATTTTGCGGGATTCGCTGGCACTAGGACGAGCATCAATAGCCACTTCGGCCATGGTGACGTTTTGTTTGATCTCTAAACTATTGAGATAACCGATCGGATCCTCGGCATCAAACTCGATACCATCGAATAAAAGGATCGGTGTGCGACGATATTTAATATCCCCTAGACCCAATTCCCGGGCCGCGGTACTAAAAACACCCACCCGACAGACGCGTTCGAGAATTTCTACCCAGTTACGGGGGAAAGGAATGTGGCCCCAGCGTGCCATTTGGGTCATCATCCAGAGGTGTTCGGTACGACTGGGACGATTTACCCCTTCTCCATAGAACAGATGGTGTGCATATTCTTTCATCGGTTGATCGAGACTGCACGCGTAGGAGTTGGGATCACCCAGTTGGATATAATCGATATTGGTACTAAGGTACTGACGACTGGCGAGGATTCGACGAATTTCTTCCTGATTCCCTTCCTCGGCACAGTAGCGACAACCTTCCAGCAGTGCTTTAACTAAAGCGACGTGGGTATTAGGGTATTTATTGGCCCAATCTTCCCGGACTCCCAGGGCCTTACCCGGGTGGCCCTGCCAGATTTCTAAGTCGGTGGCGACGGTGTAACCGATACCCTCCATGGCGGACCTGAGATTCCAAGGTTCACCGACACAGTAACCGTCAATACTACCGGTTTTCAGGTCGGCTACCATTTGGGCCGGGGGAATAGTTTCGAGGTGAACGTCTTTATCGGGGTCAATTCCCGCTGCCGCTAACCAGTAACGCAGGAGCAAATTGTGCATCGAGGAGGGGTGAACAATGCCAAAAATATGGCGCTGATCCCTCGATTCCAATAGCATCTGTCTTAAGGCGTTACCGTCAATCACTCCCTCGTCATAGAAGCGTTTAGCGAGGGTGACACCGTTACCGTTACGAGTCATAGTCAGGGCGCTGACAATCGGCAAAGGTTGCTCCTGATAACCACCGACGGTTAACCAGGTGGGCATTCCCGAAGGCATTTGCGCCCCGTCGAGGAATCCCCCCGCGATCCCGTCCACAACGCCTCGCCAACTGGTTTCCCGGACCAAATTCACCTCATCTAGACCATGTTTAGTGAAGAATCCCTTTTCTTTGGCCACTGCTAGGGGCGCGCAAGCGGTGAGGGGAACAAAACCGATTTCTAGATTGACTTTTTCTAAACCGTGACGGGCAATCACTTCGACTTTGCGAGCGCGTAGTTTTTTGATCCGTTTTTGTTGGTTGAGGAAATAGATAATTTCACTCCGGAGACTGTAGTAACTGGGGTGTTCCACCACTTCCATGCGTTTGCGGGGACGGGGGATATCCACTTCCAAAATACCGCCAATTTTTGAGCCGGGGCCGTTGGTAAGCATGACGATGCGATCGGATAATAGCACCGCTTCATCCACATCGTGCGTCACCATTACCGAGGTCATTTCGTATTCTTCGCACAGCTGCATTAACTGTTCCTGTAGATTACCTCTAGTCAGGGCATCTAACGCGCCAAAGGGTTCGTCTAAAAGTAGGACTTTCGGACGGATGGCTAGGGCGCGAGCGATCGCTACCCGTTGTTTCATCCCCCCCGATAATTCGTTGGGACGTTTATCCACTGCATGACGAAGATTGACCAGATCGATATATTTTTCGACTTCGGCTTTTCTTTCATCTTCTGATAGTTGGGTGAGAACTTGATCGACGGCCAGAGTGATATTTTCTTTGACGGTTAACCAGGGTAAAAGGGAATAGTTTTGGAAGACTACCATGCGATCAGGCCCCGGTTTTTTAATGCTTTGACCTTGCAAAGTCACCACCCCTTCCGTGGGCAAATCTAAACCAGCGATCATGTTTAAGAGGGTGGATTTTCCGCAACCGGAGTGACCGATAAGGGAGATAAATTCCCCTTTTTTGATCTGTAAATCAATCCCTTTCAAGGCCACATATTCACCGCCACCACTGAGGGGGAATACTTTATCGATGTTATCGACAGCGACAAACAAACTCATAGTTTTTTTCTCCTTAAATTTGCTCAAGTTTCAGTTATTTAGAAATGGGGAAAGTTTCCCCATCGATTCCCTATTGACGAACGATTTGAGTTTGCAACCAAGCCATAAAGCGATCGAGCAATAAACCCACACCACCGATATAAAACAGCGCAAGAATAATATCGCTAATGTAGTTATTTTGGTAGGCATCCCAGATAAAGAAACCGATACCGACGATACCCGACATAACAATTTCCGCCGCAATAATCGCTAACCAAGCTAAACCGATCGCAATTCTCAAACCGGTGAAGATGTAGGGAAGTGCCGAGGGAATTAATATCTTGAAGAAGAATTTTTTGCTGGACAATTGCAAGACTTGTTTAACGTTGATATAGTCTTGGGGAATTTGTTGGACACCGACGGTGGTATTAATCAAAATCGGCCAAACTGCGGTAATAAAGATAACGAATAAAGCAGCAGGTTGGTTTTGTTGTAAAGCGGCCAAAGATAGGGGAACCCAAGCAAGAGGAGGAACTGTTCTCAGGAATTGGAAAAGGGGATCGAGGGCCTTATTTAAGAAAGAATTTAAACCGACCATAATCCCAACGCCAATACCCACCACTGCGGCTAAAGAATAACCGATTAATACCCGTTGCAGACTCGCTAAAGTTTGCCAGAATAGTCCTTTATCAATGCCCCCACGATCAAAGAAAGGATACATTAAATAAGTACGGGTACGCTCATTGGTGATTAGGTCGGATGGGGGGGGTAATTTTATTAATCCCAGCATCGAGACTAATTGCCAAACAATCAGAAAACCCAAGGTACCGATAATGGGGGGAAGAATGTCATGGGAATGCTTTTTCCAGAATTTACTGAAGTTGAAACCACCTTTACCTGTTCTGCTGACGCTACTTGCCATTTTGCCGTTTTCCTTTTTTTTAATAAAATCTTTGGGATCGTGATCGGGGTTGATGAATAGTTTACAGAAAAAAGCACCCTTTCGGGTGATGGACTAGACAAAATTTTTAGCCTAGTCCATCTTTAGGCTTCTTTCTAGATTTTTTTGATCGCCAAGCTATCGAGATAAGCTTGGGGATTGGCAGGATCAAAAGTTTTGCCATCAAAGAATTTTTCGACACCGCGGGAGGTACTGGTGGGAATATCGGCCGCAGGAACTCCTAATTCTGTGGCTGCCGCTTTCCAAAGATCCTCGCGGTTAACTTTGTCGATTAATGCTGAGGCAGTGGTTAAAGTTTCTTTCGGCAAGAAACCCCAACGAACACTTTCGGTTAAAAACCAGAGATCATGACTCTTGTAGGGATAGGAAACGCTACCGACGGGATCTTTCCAGTAGAAAACTCCTTTATTTTTGTCGGTGATTTCCGGTTTACCGTCACCCATTTTCTGCATTCCTTTGAGGGGACCGGCGATAATTTCTTCCTTGAGGTTGAAATAAGCCGGTTTAGCGAGAATTGCCGCCGCTTCTGCCCGATTTGCCTCCTGATCGAGCCATTGCTGCGCTTCCATAATTCCTTTTAACACCGCTTTGGTGGCTTTCGGGTTTTTATCCACCCAATCGGCGCGGATAGCGAGGTATTCTTCCGGGTGATAGGGCCAGATTTCTGCGGTTAAAGCTGACATAAAACCGATCTGATCAGCCACAATTCTCGCCGGCCAAGGATCGCCGGTACTAAACGCATCCATGGTTCCCGTTTTCATGTTGGCCACGGTTTGGGCGGCAGGAACCGCAATTAGGTTAATATCCGTATCGGGGTTAATACCACCGGCGGCTAACCAGTAACGAATCCAGAAGTCTTGATTAGCTTTCGGGAAGGTATAGGCGGCTTTAAAGGGAGTTCCCGTCGTTTTCATGCCGAGGATGTAATCTTTGGCGGGTTTCAGGTCTAAACCGATATTTTTGCCCTCGTGTTTACCCGCGATCGCAATTCCGTTACCCTGGGTGTTTAACTGCGCCAACACATACATGGGGACTTTAACGTTATTTTTGGTGATTAGTCCCTCGGAAATTAGGTAAGGCATGGGCATTTGCCACTGTCCCCCGTCAATTCCGCCCGCATCTGCGCCAATTTCGACGTTATCTCTAGCGGAACCCCAGTTTGCTTGTTTGGAGACTTCCACATCGGGCATCCCGTGTTTAGCGAAAAAGCCTTTTTCCTTGGCAATAATTAAAGGTGCAGCCTCAACGATAGGAATATAACCTAATTTAATTTTGGTGGTTTCGGGGGCCTCTCCGGGGGCCACCGCAACCGGAGAAGCAACCGGGGAAGCGGGCGCGGTGGTGGTGGTTCCACCCGTAGTGTCGGGGGGATTACCCACACAACCTTTGAGGACAACAGCCCCTGCCGCTGAAACTGCCGCCGTGGTTAAAAATTTCCGTCTCGAAAAATTTGACATAGAATCTCCTACCTGCTTGCTAGAGCAAATATGTGTGCTGAATTATGGCTAAAGAAACCCCCAGCTAAACTTTCCTTCTAGCCTGTGCTATAGAAATTTAGCTATGGAATATCTAAACTCGATTGAACTTACTAAATAAGTCTAGCGGAATTTGGAAAAAATAATTAATCTGATCGAGAATTTTATTTACAAAAATTTAATTCGATTGATAAGAATTAATTAAGACTATTGATATATCTAGCTTCTAGCCACTTAAAAAGGTTTCCGTAGGGCGCTGGAGCAGGGGTGATGGGGTGATGGAAGTGGGGAGAAACAACAAAATGAGCCAAGGGTAAGTTTTGGGAATGCGGTTCCTTCCGGCTTGGTAGAATGGACAATATGCTTTCACCCCAAAGTAATGACCAGATCCAAAAAGCCGAAATCACCGAACTCCTCTGATTCGCCCACCTCTCCTACCTTAGCCCTCTCTTCCCTACATTTTCGTCTCCAAGCTTTAGAGGAGGAGCATCAGTGGCTCCTCAAGCAGATTGGCAGAAAGCGCAACGAACTGAAGAAATTCCTCGACCAGATGCGTTCCCTGGCGACGGAGATTTTTCAGAGAGGGCAACCCCTCTATCAAAAACTTACCGACCTCGACCGCGAAATACACGCCCTTTTTGACGAAATCCTCACTGCTAGAAAATTGGGGCAGCAGACAAAAAAAAGGATTCTCGGAATTTACGAGACACTTCAGTTAACGGGGGTGATTAGCCCGAAATTTGACGATGGAGATGAAGAACTTGACGAACTTTTCGGAGACGAAGAACCAGAAGGATCATCAGAGCAATCCGCGCAGGATTTCTTCTCTGGGGGAGACTCCTATAACCGTCACGATGATGGAACAGAGCTATCACCTGAAAGCTCGCCTAAATCTCCTGAATCTAGACAAATACGCCGCACTTTCCTGAGAATGGCTGAGATTTTTCACCCCGACAAGGTCACGGATCCCGAAACTCGGATGCGTCACAATGAGATCATGAAGGAGGTCAACCGTGCCTATAAAGAGGGAGATATTGCCAAACTGCTGGAAATCGAACGACAGCATCAAATGGGGGACTCTTTCGCGGTTGAAGGCTCATCGGAAAGCGACCTCAAACGACAGTGCGAGAGGGTTGAAACCAATAACGAACTACTCAAAAAGCAGTACGAGAACCTGAAGAGAGAACTGCGATCGGTGCGAAATACCCCGGAAGGCGAGATGGTGAGGGCCAGTCGCGCTTGTGAGAAGGATGGCATCGACCCGATTGAGCAAATGCTAGAGGAGATGAAATTACAAGTTCAATCCACCGAAAAAATCTATAATTTTGTCCGTGACTTCCGCGATAAAAAGATAACGGTTAAAGAGTTTCTGCGCGGACCGGTCAGGATGGGCAGAAGCCCGGAAGAGATGGAAGACATTCTTGATCAACTTCTGCAGCAACTTCGCGGAATCAGCCGTTGAAGAGGGTGCATCTCATTTTTGTAAATCTACTAAGTTGGGATTTTTAAGGGGAAACTTTCTCCTAAAATCGGGCGTTACTTTCGGTTTTATCACTCAATCCCAGCTTTTGGGGGGTTCTACCCCCCTATCCATTAGTCACATCTTTCTTATAGCAGTTTTCATCAGAATGAGGCATGGGCAAGGGGCTTAAACCCTTTGTTAGCAAAACTTGTCGATACCTCAGTAACGTGAAAAGCGCTGTATTGTTTGGAATACCGTTAAAAATGATTGACCATTTTTAGTTAAAGAACTAGAAAAGATTCTGATAAGGTAAAACTTTGGGAAAATTAGCAGAATTTAGATATTGAACTAATCCACTCAAGGAGAGAAACATGAAAGCAATGAAGGTTATGGCAACCATTGATGAACAAGGACAACCAAACCTAGATCATCCTTACTCTTGCTAAGAAATCTCGCAGCATTCGAGATGACATTCAACAACAACCACGACAATTTTTGATTTTTACCAGAGGTCTATTTTTAACGGGGGAGGATGTCAACTCTCACTTCCAGATTCAACAGTATGGCCGACTTCGCTGATCCATTGGGCAATTTCTGCGCGGGATGCGGTGGTTTCTACGGTGACGATTTTATTGGCTACATCCACCGATATTTGGGCTGCCGGTTGCTGATTGTTAATCGCTTTAGTAATTGTATTAGCGCAACCTTCACAGGCAATACTAGGCACTTTTAGGGTAATTGTCATTGTTGTAACTTCAGTAACTTATAAGTAGTCGTGCAAAATTAATTTCCTAGTCGAGACAGGAGACAGGAGACAGGAGACAGGAGACGGGAGACGGGATACAGCTATTAGGGATCGGATTTGAGTTTTCAGTTCACTGTTTACTGATCACAGCAGAAGTCTGACGGAGTAGTGGCTTAGATGTGTAATTAATTGTGCTTAGATACTTAGCTAAAAAATAACATAAATTATCAGGGGTAGCTGATTTTTTAAGAGTTTATTTACCATTTCAGCACTGCCGCTTCGATCCCCTGTTCCCGACGGAGTTTACTATCTTTTTCTAGCCATTGGATTACCTGTTTATGGGTTAGTTGTTCTAGGGTTACTCCCGTATCTTCGGCGATTATTTTTAGTAAGCGTAGGGAAGAAATCGTTAAACGAGTCAGGAATTTTTCTGGAGAAGTCAAGAGGGCAGCGTCCACATCTGCGGATTCTTCTGGGGTTAAAAATTGTCTGTTTTCGATCATAGTTTTATTTGGTTTCCATCCAATTGTCACCGGCTTTAATTTCTACCAAGAGAGGGATCGTCAAGGAGACAGCTTCTTCCATAGTCGTCTTGATTTTTGACTCTAGGGATGGCCATTCTTCCCTCGGTACTTCCAAGACTAATT
Source organism: Microcystis sp. M079S1 (assembly GCF_020246425.1). Lineage (NCBI taxonomy): Bacteria > Bacillati > Cyanobacteriota > Cyanophyceae > Chroococcales > Microcystaceae > Microcystis > Microcystis sp. M079S1. The sequence continues at coordinate 15,656 of NZ_JADBSZ010000112.1, read as the reverse complement.
CATCATGGACTTGCAGCAGTAATCTCGCTCGATAATTTTGCAGTACCTCGGCCAATTTTACCATCGCTACTTTAATAATATCAGCACTGGAACCCTGAATGGGCGCATTAGCGGCCGATCTTAATAATTGTGCTTCCTCGTTGTTGAGTTTGAGGCTATCTAAATCGATGTCATGTAAGGACAGTCCTCGCAGTCTTTTTAAGAGGGGATTATCGAAGTTAAAATAACGTCTTCTGCCCAAAATTGTTTCCACATATCCCTTAGCGATCGCTTGTTTTTTGCTATTCTCTAAATACTCAAATACTTGGGCATAACGTTGATGATATTTTTCAATAAATTTTCGGCCCTGTTCTACGGTTAATTTTGATTCACGGGCGAATTTTTGCGCTCCCATGCCATAAATAACTCCGAAGTTAATTGTTTTTCCTAAACTGCGTTCTTCGGGGGTAATTTCCCTTTTGTCAAAGAGCAATTGAGCGGTGACTTTATGAACATCTTGATTACTACGATACGCTTCTAATAAAACTGGTTCTTGGCTGAGATGAGCGAGAATTCTTAACTCGATTTGTGAGTAGTCTGCTGATACTAATAAGTAACCATCTTCGGGAATAAAAGCTTGACGAATTCGCTTGGAAAATTCACTGCGAATGGGGATATTTTGCAGGTTAGGATTGGAGGATGATAAGCGTCCGGTGCTGGTGATGGTTTGATTAAAATCTGTATGCACTCGTGCGGTTTTTGGTTCGGCTAATTTCGGTAAAGCATCCACATAGGTTGATTTTAATTTGGATAAGGTGCGATGTTCAAGGATATAATCAATTAAGGGATGATCGCCTTGTAATTTCTCTAAAACACTTTGATCGGTGGAGTAACCTGTTTTAGTTTTTCTCGATTTTTTGCGATTGAGTGCCAATCGATCAAAGAGGATTTCACTTAACTGTTTAGGAGAGCTAAGATTAAAAGTTTCTCCGATGGATTCATAAGCTTTTTTTTCTATATCTGCTAGGTCTATTTCTAGTTGCTGGGAAAAGTTTTTTAGATAATTGATATTAATTTTTATACCATAATTTTCCATCTGCCAAAGCACCATCACTAAGGGAGATTCTATTTCAGAGAATAATTGATACAAAGGGGGAATTTTAGTTAATTCTGCCTGTAATTTTTCTCGAAGTAAATAGGTAGCGTAGGCATCTAATCCGCAGTAGGTAGCAGTAGTGTAAATGTCTAAATCAGCGATGGTTTTTCCCGCAGGAATACCGAGACTTTTATAACTAAGGGAAGTGATACCGTCTAAATAGCGATCGCATAAATCTTCGAGATTATGAGTTAGTTCGGGATGGAGGACATAACTAGCCACCATAGTATCAAAAACTAGACCTTTAACGGTAATTCCTTGATGATAAAAAACATCAATATCAAATTTCGCATTCTGGAAGACTTTCGGATAATTATCACCCGCTAAAATTGGGCGTAATTTTTCGAGGACTATCTCTAGATTTAAATTATCAACCCTCTGGTGGCCGATAGGAATATAGGCCATAGAATTTAATTCTTTTCCCCAACAGCAACCGATCCCGACCAATTTGGCTACACGAGGATTTAAATCCGTGGTTTCGGTGTCCCAAGCGACGGGAAAATGTGGATTAGTGAAAGTTGTTAATTTTGCCAGTAAAGCATCTAACTTAGGAATAGTATCAATAATGTCGGGAGCAATTAGAACCGGTGGAGAAATAGGGGGTAAATCAAACAGAGACAATTGATTAGAATCAGCATCGCTAGTTAATTCTAGGGTAGGAGTGCCACCTAGATACTGTTGAATTTGATCGAGTTTCTGGAGAATTTTCTTTAACTCTAATCTTGCCAATAAAGGTTGAACTAAACGCCGATCAAAACCTCGGAGACGAAATTTCTCTTCCTCGAGAATAACGGGGGCATCAAGGGCAATTTTGGCTAAATAGCGAGAACTTTTGGCGGCGGTTTTTCCCTCTAATAATTTAGTTTTTACCATTCCCTTAATCGATTCCAGATTGGTATATATATCGTCTAAGTTATCGTATTTTTTTAATAAATCTATCGCTGTTTTTTCGCCAATTCCGCGCACCCCGGGTATATTATCAGACTTATCACCGCAAAGAGCTTTAAAATCTACTACCTGTTTTGGTGTCACTCCTAACTTTTCCGTGACAGCTTGGGAATTGAATTCTGTATAACCCTGTCCCGATGTACTTTTGACCGCATTAATATCCAGATAGAGAACCGTGGTTTTTTTCTCCTCATCTACCAATTGGAATAAATCTCGATCGCCTGTTAAAATCTTAACAGTATAACCATGATCACCGGCTTGTTTTGCCAAAGTTCCTAAAACATCATCTGCTTCGTAACCTGGGGAAGTCACAATAGGAATATTCATCGCTGCCAAGAGACTTTGCAGATTAGTTAAATCGGGGCGAAATTCTTCGGGAGTCTCTTGCCGATTAGCCTTATAATTGACATCAGCTTCATGGCGAAAAGAAGGAGCTGCTAAATCAAAAGCAACTGCTAAATAAGTGGGTTTTTGAGTTTCAAGTAACTGCATCAGAGAATTTAAAAACCCAAAGCACACACTGGTGGGAATGCCGCTAGAAGTACGCAGAGGACCAGAACGAGACTTAGCAAAGGCATAATAGGCACGAAAAGCCAAAGAATGCCCATCAATCAGGATAAATAGCTTATTTTGCTCGCCACTGTTCATAATCTAGCCTCAAATTTGCGTGTTATTTCCATTTTAAGGATTACCGAGCCATTATTCAGCCATTAGCCTGGCATCGGCGATCGCTGATAACTGATAACTGATCACTGATCACTGATACTCAACACCCCGTCAAAAAAAAATATTTGCCAAAAAACCAGCGTAAGGGTATTTTAAGAATAATTTTATATGTTTACTTTGCGATTACATGAGAATCCTAGTTACAGGCGGTGCAGGTTTTATTGGGTCCCATCTAATCGATCGCTTGATGGAACAGGGTCATGAAGTGATCTGTCTGGATAACTTCTACACGGGGGTGCGCCGAAACATCGTTAAATGGCTAGGAAATCCTTATTTTGAGCTAATTCGTCACGATATCACCGAGCCGATCCGTTTAGAAGTCGATCAGATTTATCACCTGGCCTGTCCTGCTTCCCCAATTCACTATCAATATAATCCCGTAAAAACGATTAAAACGAATGTTTTAGGGACTATGTATATGCTGGGTCTAGCTAAACGGGTAAAAGCGCGATTTTTGCTCGCTTCTACCTCGGAAGTCTACGGCGATCCCGATGTGCATCCGCAAACGGAAGAATATCGAGGTAATGTCAACTGCATCGGACCGCGTTCCTGTTATGACGAGGGTAAACGGGTAGCGGAAACCCTGGCTTTCGAGTATTATCGGGAGCATAAAGTCGATATCCGGGTGGCCCGGATTTTCAACACCTACGGCCCGCGAATGTTGGAAAACGATGGACGAGTGGTGAGTAATTTCGTGGTGCAAGCTTTGCGCGGTGAACCCCTGACGGTTTATGGTCAAGGTTCCCAAACCCGCAGTTTTTGCTATGTTTCTGACCTAGTGGAAGGGTTAATGCGTTTGATGAATGGGGATTTTATCGGGCCGGTTAATCTAGGCAATCCCGACGAATACACAATTCTGGAATTAGCGCAAGTGATCCAAGGCATGATTAATCCCGAGGCCGAATTGGTCTATAAACCACTGCCAGAAGATGATCCCAAGCAGCGACAACCGGATATCACTCGTGCTAAAACTTATCTGGATTGGAGTCCAACTATTCCTTTACGCCAGGGTTTAAAAATGACGATCGAGGATTTCCGTTCTCGTCGAAGCTAATCCCCAATCAATAAATTTAACTTAATTGTCACTGGAGTAATTATCATGCGTGTTTGTGTTATCGGAACGGGTTATGTGGGTTTAGTCACCGGGGTGTGCCTAGCACATATCGGCCATCATGTCATCTGTATTGACAACAATGAAGAAAAAGTCAAATTGATGAAATCGGGACAATCCCCCATCTATGAACCGGGGTTATCAGAATTAATGCAGTCTTCCGCAGCCTCCGGCAATCTGGAATTCTCCACGGACCTAGAAGCGGGAGTTAAACACGGTGAAATCCTCTTTATCGCTGTTGGTACACCAGCACTACCCACGGGAGAAAGTGACACTCGTTATGTGGAAGCGGTGGCCCGGGGTATTGGGGCCCATCTCAACGGTGGTTATAAAGTAATCGTCAATAAATCGACCGTTCCCATCGGTTCTGGGGATTGGGTACGGATGATCGTCCTCGATGGAGTGGCCGAGAGACAAAAAAATCTCGTGGCTGCGGTTGGCGGTATTAGTACACTAGAACGCATCGAAGCGGAATTCGATGTGGTCAGCAATCCCGAATTTTTACGGGAAGGTTCGGCAGTTTATGATACTTTTAACCCCGATCGCATTGTTTTAGGCAGTAATAACCCGAAAGCCATCGAAATGATGAAGGAGTTGTACGCTCCTTTGGTTAAACGCCAATTCGCTGACGATCCCTCCTTGCCTCCCGTTCCCGTGGTGGTTACGGATCTCAGTTCGGCGGAAATGATTAAATACGCCGCTAATGCCTTCCTAGCCACCAAAATTAGCTTTATTAACGAAGTAGCTAATATCTGCGATCGCGTCGGGGCCGATGTCACCCAAGTGGCTAAAGGTATCGGTTTAGATTCCCGTATCGGCAGCAAGTTCCTCTCGGCCGGGATCGGTTGGGGGGGTTCCTGTTTCCCCAAAGATGTGTCGGCTTTGGTACATACCGCGGAAGACTACGGTTACGAAACGGAATTACTTAACGCCGCTATCAATGTTAACAAACGTCAACGGACAATTGCGATCGAAAAACTGCAACAGGAATTAAAAATCCTCAAGGGTAAAACCGTCGGTTTGTTGGGATTAACTTTTAAACCCGATACCGATGATATGCGCGATGCCCCGGCTTTAACTATGATCGAACAGTTAAATCGTTTAGGTGCTAAGGTAAAAGCTTACGATCCGATCGTTTCCCAAAGTGGTTTAAGTCACGGTTTAAGCGGTGTGATTATCGAATCGGATCCGGAAAGATTGGCCGATGGTTGTGACGCTTTGGTGGTGGTGACGGAATGGCAAGAATTCCTCCGTCTCGACTACGGGAAAATGGCTAAAACCATGCGCGAACCCGTGTTAATTGATGGTCGCAATTTCCTCGATCCTGCGGTGGTGACAGCAGCTGGTTTCCGTTACCTGGGGATCGGACGTTAATCGCAGGAATCCACCTTTTCAGCAGGACTGACGCGGTTGGGGAAGGGACAATAAGCACCAACCCTTACCCCTGCTCTTAGGGGCGAAAACTGCCCGATTATGCCGCCTGAAAACCAAAAAATTCCTAGTTGACCATAGGGTTATTGGCTATAGTTACATGATGTGAACAGGAGCCACTAGAATCCAGAAGCGATCGGTAGAATTGAATTGAGAAACTAGAAATCAGTTTTAGCAATACATACATACTTATGGTTAGCTCTGTTCAATACCGCTACACTAACGAACAAGTTAGGGACTGGTTACGGGGATTACTGACAATTGCCTGGTGTGATGGGGATTATAGCGCCAGCGAACAGGAATCGATCGCCCGTTTCGCTCACGAATTAGAATTAGATGACGACCACGTTCTCTATCAATCGATTAGTCCCGAAGAATTGGCCGCAAGTTTCGGTCATGACCCCAAAATATCAGAAAACTTCCTCCGCACGGCGGTCATGGTAGCGATCGCCGATGGCATTTATTCCCCCGCAGAAGCGGCATTACTGCATAGTTATCGGGATGCTTTCGGGTTAGAAATCGAGGCCTTGTCAGCTTTAGAACATACTATCTGTGAAATTCCCGAAATTACCACGGAAGCGCAGAAATCCGAGTTTATCAGTGCCGAACATCCCCACCCAGATCTGCTTCATCCCCTCAAAGATTGGTTAGATGGGGTAGAAATGCACGATCCGCGCTTGGCCCGGTTTATCTGCAAAATGGTTCCGCCTCAATGTCCTTTTGAACGCGATATCGTGCTGTTTGGTCATAAATTAGTCCATATTCCGCCCCTGTGCAAGTTAAATCCTCTCTACGAGCAATTAGTCGGTTTACGCTTCCGCGCCCTATCATACTTAGCCGATGATTGTCAAGAGGATATTTCCGAGTATATTTAGCCAATTTAACTAAAATTGCGGTTAACATGGCATAAATATCCTGCTGACAAAAAATATCTCAGCCTCAAGGCTTTTCCTAGCCAATTCTTCCGTTAAAATTAGGTTAAGTCGCCGTTAAGAGAAAAACTATGAGTAAAAACTCCCGACGAGTCGATTTTCCTGATTTACCCGGGCTAAAAAACCTGCGCTCCTATCAATGGCAGTGGCTGGGCCGAGATATACTCGCCGGTGTCACCGTGGCGGCCTACGCTATTCCCCAGTGTATGGCCTACGGCGACCTGGCCGGGGTCGAGCCGGTGGTGGGATTGTGGACTCTCGTGCCAGCCGCCCTAGTTTACGCCCTTTTCGGCTCCTCATCGCAACTATCCCTCGGACCAGAATCGACCACGGCAGTGATGACGGCGGCAGCGATCGCACCGATGGTGAGCCTTCAAGGAGAAAATTACGGCAGTTTAGCGGCTTTTTTAGCCCTAATGGTCGGTTTAATCTGTTTGGTCGCTTATATCGCCCGCCTGGGATTTTTAGCTAATTTACTCTCCAAACCGATCCTAATCGGTTATATGGCGGGAGTGGCGGTGATCATGATTGCGGGACAACTGGGTAAAATTAGTGGTTTGTCAATCGGTGAAAATACGGTTTTTAAAGAAATTTTAGCTTTTTTTCAGGGAATAAACCAATGGCACTGGCCAACCCTTAGCCTCGCTCTATTGCTGCTACTATTTCTATTTGTCATCCAAAAATATTTTCCCAAAGCACCGGGTCCCTTGCTGGCGGTTTTACTGGGAACCCTCGCCGTCGCCACCCTCCATCTCGATCAAGAGGGGGTGGCAGTAGTGGGGAAAATTAGCAATACTTTGCCGAATTTTGGCTTACCAACCCTAGATTTTGCCCAATTACTACCTCTAGTAACCGCAGCCGTCGGCATTGCCCTGGTGGGCTATTCCGATAACGTCTTGACCGCTAGAGCCTTCGCCGCACGCCATAACCAAGAAATCGATGCCAATCAAGAATTTTTAGCCCTGGGACTGGGGAATCTGGCGGCGGGTTTTTGTCAGGGATTTCCCATCAGCAGCAGCGCCAGTCGCACCGCGGTGGGCGATTCGGTGGGCAGTAAAAGTCAGCTTTACTCCCTGGTGGTGGCAGTGGTGGTGGTGGCGGTCATTTTCTTGCTCGGTCCGGTACTGGCACTCTTTCCCAAGGCTGCCTTGGGTGCGCTGGTGATTTATGCAGCCTGTAAACTGCTGGATATCGCCGGCGCTAAACGACTAAAACGCTTTCGCAATAGTGAGTTTAATCTCGCTGTCCTGACAATGGTGGGGGTGCTAACCACGGGGATTTTAAGCGGGGTTGCTATCGCCATCGGTCTCTCGGTTATAGATTTATTGGCCCGCATTACCCGACCCGATGATGCCGTTTTGGGTAGAGTCCCGGGGGTGATGGGTTTACACGCGCTCCAGGATTGGCCAGAAGCGCAAACAATACCGGGGTTAGTTATCTATCGTTACGATGCCCCCTTATTTTTTGCTAATGCGGCCGACTTTAAACGTCGCGCCCTCAGTGCCATTGCCCGGGAGACAAAACCGGTAGAATGGTTTGTCTTGAATACGGAGGCCCTTGGAGAATTGGACAGTACAGCCGTGGAGATTCTTGAGGAACTAGCGGCAGAATTATCAAGACGGAGTATAGTTTTCGCCCTCGCTAGGGTTAAACACGATCTGTACTTACAATTGCAACGTTCTCGCTTGTTAGATAAAATTAGCGAGGAGAGAATTTACTATACTTTGCCAGCAGCGATCGAAGCTTTTAAACATCGTTAACTGATACTAAATCATTAGGGGTCAAGAATGGAATCGCCCCCATCCCCTCCCATTCAGAACCGTGCATGAGACTTTCACCTCAGACAGCCCCTACTTTGACTGCTCCATTGTTAAGGATACAGCTTGACACTCATCGAGTGCCGTTTTATCTGGACTTCCCCCCCCATACATACATACTACAATAGCCGCAAACCCTTATCCATTTTTAGGGTTTGCTGAATAATGGTAAAACCCTTTTAAAATAAGGCTTTTGACCTGTTAAAATCCGATGTTCATGCTGCGAAAATCGGATTGAGACCTTCAAAAACCTGGCATTATCCTTCTTGTAGTACATAAACTGGTACTAAAAGAGAGGGCAACAAAGCCTGAAACTCCTGACGACCGACTCCTGACTCCTAACCCCACCAACAAACTTTTTCAGCAAACCCTAATTATTTGCTTAACAAATCCCGAAGAACCAAATTTAACTTTATTTCCAGAAATTTTCGGCTTCCGGACTAAGGAAATCCTTAAGAATTTGGAAAATTTCTAAATTGGCTAGTCCTTGCTTAATTAAGTCAGGAAATTGACTCAAAACTTCGATAATATTATCAGCAAAATTATAATTTTTATCTTGTCCACAATTAACGGTTAAATAAGCCAGTAACTCCACTGCATAATCGGTAAAATCCATCACATCGGCAATACAGGCTAGTTTGAGAATTTGTTCAGGGGTTTTTAGAGACAAGAAATTAGCCGATAAATCTGGGGCAATTAAGTCTCTGTAGTAATAAGCTTCCCCCCAGAGTATTTGCCCTGGTCGCCGAGATTGAATAGGAGAAATACTGCGAATTCGATGGGAAGTTGCTAAATGAAATAGGGAAAAAGATTGTTGTCTTAAAAACTTATCAATGTCAGCAAAAAGAGGTTGATCGAGATAAAGAGGTGAAAATTCTACTTCTATTTGTATACCCAAAACACTGCGGGATAATATCTCTAAACCTCCCTGTAAAACATCTAAATCTGCCCCTTGCACATCAATTTGTAAAAAATCTATAGATGGGATATTTTCCTGTTGACATAATTGATCTAAAGTAGTGGTTTCTAGGTCAAAAGTAAAGTCTAAGTTAGCAAATTCTGGTAAATTTTTAAACCGGTTTAAAAATTCTTCATTGGGATGATAAAGAGAACTACACATCGGATGTTTAGTTACATATAAAGTCTTTTCTCCCCTAGATTTTGCCAGGGCAATGGCTAGATGTTTTTCCTGCCAATTAATATTTCGTCTCACCAATTCTTCATTAGCTTCTTCACAAGCATCTCCATCGGCATCTACTCCTAAAATTGTTAAATTGGGGGCGAAAATCTGCCATCCGCTGCTCCCATAATCGTCTTGAGTGCTAAGTTTTCGTGAACCAACATTACAGACGGTAATCGAAATTTGATCGAGATGACCGCTTTTTTTGAGACTTGGAGTAAATAAGGGCATATTTTTTCTATCTGGCTATGGAGAAATAGGACAATTGCTAAGATATTGCTGGTCTATAGGTAAGGAGGATACTAATCGCAGAAAGCCCCGCGCAAGCGTAAATTTTCCCGTAATTCCTCGGTCATACCCACGTTATCGGCAAACTTTGCCCCCTTCACTTTTGCCCCGCTAAAATTCGCTTGAGTGATATTGACTTCAACCAAATTAGCTCCTGCTAAATTGGAGCCGATTAAATTAGCTAAAGCCAAACTAGAACGGTAAAAATCAGCATAACTTAAATCGGCATTAGCTAATAAGGCTCCGCTTAAATCCGCTCCCTTAAAACTAGCATGACTACCGTTAATTTCACTTAAATCCGCATCGGTTAAATTAGCCCCGCGCAGATTAGCTTGATAGAGATTGGCCATACCCAAGGATATACCACTTAATTCCGCTGCCAGGAGATTTGCCCCAGTAAAATCCCTGAGGGGATCGAGTTCAGCTAATTGGGCCAGTTCGAGAAAATCATCACTAACAGCATCATAAATTCCCTCGATTTGTCCTGGCAATTTCTCTAAATTTTCTGATGCTGCTGGTTTCGGTTCCACTAGAACAGTATCTAATTCTACCGGCGATGACCCCAAAGAAATACGACTCAAAAAAGCATCAAATTGATTTTCCATCAGGAAAAATGCTAACTTTCGCTCTAAAATACTATGTTTATTGGGACTTAGATCGTGTTTCCATAATCCCGATGTTTCCGTGATACAGATATCGGCAGCTGTCACCGAAAATTGCACCGTGAGATGATAAGGTTCTTCCTCCACACTCACGGTTACTAGGTTAATCCTTTCGATCGCTCCTGTAAATATTGACTGAGGACTTTTGAACGATAACCGCCATTGATGATTATTAAGACGATTTATGTATAACTCTTGACTAGAAAGAGGATTTGGTGTTAGGTGACAATTAACTAAAACAAAATCTAATTTTCCTCCTTTCAGTCCCCATTTAATTTCCCCGCCGAGGAGAGATTGAATTTGAGCTTGTAGGTGTAAAGTTAAATATAAATCAAATTTTTGCGAGTCGGTGGCTACTGGTTCTAGGGTTAACGATACACTATCGGGATAGCGATCGAAGGCAGCTAAAAGACGCATAATCCAAAAGAGAAAAGCCAAAATAAACAGTAAAAAAGTGGTGTTTCTCCGGCCCTAAAGCCGAGAACTCACCCCTATTTAAAACAATAGCTGATTTTCTCGATCCTCGATTAACATTTTTTCGGCGATCGCTGAATGATTGCCCCTGAAAATCAAGGTTACATTAGTTGACTTTCTCTTTTTTGCCGATATTGTCGTTTGCGTTAAAAAACATCGGTAAAAAGCGTTCCATAAACATTTGTGGATCACGATTCCAGGCTTTTTGCGCCGCTTCCACCCGGAATAATTGCAATTTCGGGTCGAGAAGGGATTGGGGTAAACGTTCCATCAGATATTGAGGACGTTCCCAGAGCGGCATAGTGGCGGCGATTTCCATTAAATGACCGACGCGGCGCAATTCTGCCCCCAGGGTGATATCCATACCCGATTCATAGGCGGCCTGTTCGATCGCCGAGTATTTGACCTTAGCTTTTTCGACTTTTTGCCGATGTTCGGGGCTTTTTTGGGCAATTTTGGCTAACCAACGATTACCCCAACGCACATGGCCCGCTTCTTCGGGAAAGATTTTGGCGATCGTTTCCCGAATTTTCAGATTTTCTGGGGTTTGTTCCCCTGCTTTGAGGGCATAAATATGGGCGGCAAAGTATTCGCATCCCCGTTTTTCGGTGACGTTAATTGCCGCTAGGGCCGCAATCAGTCCATCTTCCCTTTGTTCTTCGCCTTGGAATTGATCTTGATCGAGAAGACGTTCAAATTCATCGATATAGGACAACCCCGGCGGTTTCCCCACATCGGCCCCCAATTCGATCAATAAATCGGTTAACCAGTAGGCATGGCGGGCCTCATCGGCGACGTGGTGGGAAAGGTCCTGGATCAGTTCTTTCGGTTGTCCGTCTAAGGTTTCGATCAGTTCGGTCAGGTCTTTACAGCTACGTTGTTCGTTGTAGCGGTAGCGGTTGAGGGTGACAAGATGAATTTCGCGATCGCTAATGACACGCTTCATGATGTCGCGAGCGCTCATCGTCTTCTTGAATTTGCGAGGGTAAGCAACGGTCATGAGTTTGTATCGTTTTGTAAACGGCTTCCCGTATTCTAACGGAGTTTTTTCCCAATCTGGCAAGGGAGCGGCAAGTGGCAAGCTTTTTTCAGTGACCAGTGAAAGATAAGCTGCCCGCGCATTTAAATTGCTTGTGGAGATGAGACACTCTTTACTGTTGGCTCTTGCAAGAGTAAAGAGATTGGGGGAAGATTCGGCTAATCTAAGAATAAGCGGTTAAAATGCGTCTTAGCTTATCAAGGAAAACTAGAATTGTCTATGAACACATTCACTCCCCATCAAATTGTTAGTTTATTCTGCAAAAATCGAACTTTATACGGAGAAGTAATTCAGGTGATCGAAAGTCGTTCGGCTCTTTGGGTGCGTCCTCTTTGGTTAATTTTAGCCGATAATTTTGAGACAATTGATGTGCGGGAAGGTTCCGATTTAATCCTGCCGATGGACTTATTTAAACCTGCCTTAGATACGGAAGTTTTACCCCTATTTTCCCAAGTAATTAAAGATAATTATATCACTAATATCTCCTATCCTCTCCAGGACTTTGTGCGGAAAGTGTGTCAAAATTATCCCGAATATTTTTAGAAAAATTTATGATTGATGAAGGTTACGTTAAATACAATTGTACTTGGATTCCTGACCGTCCCTTAGCAAGCTCAGAGATTGCAGAATTAAATTATTGGCGCAATCGGCTCTATCGACTGGGATTAATCGGTCAATACGATAACGGAATCGGTTTTGGGAATGTGAGTAAACGAGGAAAAATAGACAAAAAAATTATTATTTCTGGCACTAACACCGGGGGAATACCGGTATTAAATGAATCCCATTACACCAGAGTTATAGACTACGATTGGAAAGAAAATCGGGTCACTTGTCGGGGAACAATCGCCGCTTCTTCAGAAACTCTCACCCATGGAGCAATTTATGAAGCGAATCCCCAGATTAATGGGGTAATTCATATTCATCATCGCCCCCTGTGGCAAAATTTGATGTATCGAGTGCCGACCACTCAAGAAAATATCGCCTATGGAACCCCAGAAATGGCCGCAGAAATTATCCGTTTATGTCAAGAAGATCGTCTAGAGGAGCAACAAATTTTAGTGATGAGTGGTCACGAAGAAGGAATTATCGCCTTTGGTCAAGATTTAGAAAAAGCGGGCAATTTATTATTATCCTATTACTGGCAATCTCAAGCATATTGAAAGTGACCTCCTCTCCAACTCACCACCAGGGAGACAAAAGCGGTTTTGATTTAGTCGTTTTCATGTTAACTTATTCTGTAGATTTTCGTCTTTGAGGAATGCCATCGTGATCGACATCTTCCATCATCTATCTGTCTCGATCGACTTTTCGCCCCTTACCAATGTCTTGATGACTATTTCGGATCAAGACGTGGATATCATCGGCAATGTCCAGAAATCCTTCTCAAATTTCGTCAAAACTGGGCAAGCATGGGCCTTATTAATCGGTTTCATTGCCGGTTATCTGTTTCGAGGTTTTACTTCTTATTAGCTTTTCGCCTATCAGCATTCAGCCAGAGTGAGCAATTCTTGCTATTCTTATGCTTGTAGGGTTGGAGATTTTTCTAACCTGAAGCGGTAATGCTATCAGCACCGGATTATTCCCCAAAATTGTCCAGCATATTTTGGTTAACTTTATACACAATAATCTAACGAAAACAGTGACAGCAAAGAAAACTTGGAGCGATCGCTTTGAAGGTAGTCTCCATCCTACGATCGTAGAATTTAACGCCAGTATTGGCTTTGATATCGAATTAATCGAGTATGATCTCACCGGATCGATCGCTCACGCTAAAATGCTCGCCTATACGGGTATTATCAGCCCCGAAGAAGCAGATAGTCTCGTCTCTGGATTGGAACAAATTCGTCAAGAATACCGCACCGGCAACTTTAACCCCGGCATCGATCAAGAGGACGTGCATTTTGCCGTGGAACGTCGTTTAACCGAGATTGTGGGAGATGTGGGCAAAAAACTGCACACGGCCCGTTCGCGGAATGATCAGGTAGGAACGGATATTCGTCTGTATCTTAGACAACAAATCGATGATATTAGGCAAGAAATTCGCAATTTTCAGCAAGCTTTAGTCAATCACGCCGAAAACCATCTGGAAACCCTGATCCCCGGTTATACCCACCTACAGCGCGCCCAACCGATTAGTTTAGCCCATCATCTCCTAGCTTATTTTCAAATGGCCGAACGGGATCACCAAAGATTAGGAGAAATTCGCGCCAGGACCAATATTTCGCCCCTAGGATGTGGCGCTTTAGCGGGGACTACCTTTCCGATTGATCGTCATTACAGTGCCAATTTACTCGATTTTGAGCAGGTTTATAACAATAGTCTCGATGGAGTTAGCGATCGAGATTTTGCCATTGAATTTATGACGGCCGCTAGTCTGATTATGGTCCACCTGAGCCGTTTGAGCGAAGAAATAATTCTCTGGTCTTCCCAAGAATTTAGTTTTATCACTCTCACCGATAGTTGTGCCACGGGATCTAGCATTATGCCCCAGAAAAAAAATCCCGATGTTCCCGAATTGGTGCGCGGCAAAACAGGGCGGGTTTTTGGGCATTTACAGGCGTTATTGACCTTAATGAAGGGTTTACCCCTAGCCTATAACAAAGACTTGCAGGAGGACAAGGAGGCGTTATTTGATGGCGTTAAAACCGTGCGGATTTGTTTGCAAGCGATGACGGTACTTTTAGCCACCGGAATTCAATTTAAAACCGACCGATTAGCTAACGCGGTGGCGGAAGATTTTTCTAATGCGACGGATGTGGCGGATTATTTAGCCAGTAAGGGAATTCCCTTCCGAGAAGCTTATAATTTAGTCGGGAAAGTCGTTAAAAGCAGTTTGGCAGCGGGTAAGTTATTGAAAGATTTAACCCTGACGGAATGGCAAGAATTACATCCAGCTTTTGAGGCCGATATCTATGACGCGATCGCTCCTCGTCAGGTGGTAGCGGCCCGTAATAGCTATGGTGGCACAGGTTTTGAACAAGTGCGATCGGCTTTAATTCAGGCTAAAGCCATTCTCGATCATGATTGATAAGCTAAACGGCTTTTACTTCGGATCACCGATATAGACGCCAAAAGGGTTATAGCTATTGGATCATGCAGGTTAAGCGCCGTTTAGCTTATTGTTAGGGGTTTTGGGGTTTTGGGGTTTTGGGGTATTAGTTAAAATTTCCCTATCTCCCTATCTCCCTATCTCCCTATCTTCCTATCTCCTAATTCCTATGGGTCGTGTTTGGTATTTTATTAAAAGTGTGATGGGAATTATCTTTCGTCATCCTGTAACTGGGGTGACAATGATTCCGCTGCTTGCTGATGGTACAATTGTTTTAATCCGACGCAGAGACACCGGCAAATGGGCCCTACCGGGGGGAATGATCGATTGGGGGGAAGATATTTTTAATACTGCTCAAAGGGAATTAAAAGAGGAAACAGGATTAAATTTAGTCAGTTTAGGGCGTTTAGTCGGGGTTTATTCCTCTTTTGACCGTGATCCGCGCATTCACTCCATTTCATTGTTAATTGAAGTGACAGCTGCGGGGAATTTTCAGATCAAAGATACATTAGAAGTTAGCGAGGTGAGAGCTTTTAGCGTCGAAACTTTACCTCTAGGCAATCTCAGTCACGATAACGATCGCCAACTAGAAGATTATCTCAGGGGTGCCACTGTAGTGGCTTGATTTTTTCCTAGTATCTGCCACCCTAAGTAGCTGGTTATAATTAAATTAAAAATAGATTTTAGGTTCGATCCCCCCCAACCCCCCTTAAAAAGGGGGGAGAAGAGTTCATAGTAGGGTGGGTTAGACGGCAACAATCTAGGCGTTAAAGTCAATCTAACAATCCGTCGTAACCCACCGTTTTAGTCAACCGAAAGGATATTTGATTTATGTTTGAAAATAAGATTGATCAGGTTTTG
>NZ_JADBSZ010000111.1:0-6949 GCF_020246425.1 Microcystis sp. M079S1 | reverse complement strand
GAAATGGGGCGAAAGTCTGTGGACTCTGTGTAAGACAGTACATGGTTTTTTAACTGTGGTATGCGACGGTGGTGGAAGCAGAAACTTAAATCGTGAGGTTTAGGAATCGCCGCACTTTTAGGGCGGCGAGGATGTCAACAATAGTTCCCTCAAGACGAATTACCCCCTTATGGTCAAACATCCAGCCCACACAGCCCGTTTCACCTAAATTACCGCCATTTTTGCTAAAAGCCGCCCGCAGATCTGCCGCCGTGCGATTGCGATTATCGGTCAGTGCTTCGATCAGGATCGCCACACCCCCGGGACCATAACCCTCGTAGCGAATTTCCTCAAAAGCTGAGTCATTTTCCCAAGTTCCCGCCCCTTTAGCGATTGCTCTTTCGATATTGTCATTAGGAATACCGGCCGCCTTGGCTTTTTCGATCGCCGTGCGTAGCTGAAAATTGCCCGCCGGATCGGGAACACCGTTACGGGTAGCCACGATAATGGCCCGGGATAACTGGGTGAAAGTTTGCCCTTTTTTGGCATCAACCCGGGCTTTTTGTCGTTTAATATTTGCCCATTTACTATGACCAGCCATATCTATCTAAGATATCCAACATCAAAAATCTAGCAGATCGATCGCCCTTGGTAAATCCGGGGATAGTTGTCAACGAGTGCCGGGTAATAGACCTCTTGTGAAAACTAAAAATTGTTGTTAGGGTTAGGAGTCAGTAGCCGGTCGTCAGGAGAATTAAGAATGAATAATAATTAACTAAATGGTCTATTTACAGATTTTAGGCAGTTTAATTCTTATTTTTGCCGTTTTTAAACCATCAAAAATTAATTATCCCAGAGGTCTAATGATCATAAATCCTGTTGAGAAACTATAGGGGGGCGGCTAGTTCGAGCATTTGTACTAAAATTCCCGATAGGCGGTTTAAATCCAGTACAGCTTATTATAGAAAAGGTTGATTGATCAGGTGGCAATATGGCGCAATTTTCTCGCAAAACTCTACTAACCTTGGTTGCTAGTATATTAGTATTATTATTCTCTGTGGCTCCGGCCCAAGCGCTAAGTTATAATAACCGCAATTTGACCGATAACGACTTTGCGGGGCAGGATTTGCGCGATTCCACCTTCGATCACTCTAATCTGCGCGGTAGTAACTTCAGTCGTGCCAACCTGGAAGGAGTACGCTTTTTTTCTGCCAACTTGGAGGGGGCCAACTTTAGCGATGCCAATATGAGAAATGTGGATTTAGAATCGGCCCGTTTAACCAAAGCCAACTTTACCAATGCCGTTCTCGAAGGAGCTTTTGCCACTAACATTTTAATCAAAGGTGCAATTATCGACGGGGCCGATTTTACCGATGCAATTATTCGCTCCGATGTGGAAAAATATCTTTGTGAGAGAGCGACGGGAACTAACCCAGTAACTGGCAGAAATACCCGCGATACCCTATTTTGTCGCTGATACCTAACTATGCTGCCCCGAATCGCGCTGTCATGACCGATCAAACTAGAGCCAGATCGGCCATAATTGCTGTAAGCTAGTATTCAATTTTTTAACACAACCTTTAGAATAGACTTTCAAGTCAGTTCGATCGATCAGTCCCCTCTTGGAAAAAGGAAATTGTAACCATCGTGTCCACCAGTACCCTCGGCAATCAAGACAAAGAGCAGAAACCTAGTAGTGACTCGGATAGCTTTTTCCAAGGAGTCTCCAGAGTCGCAGGGGGAACTGCTCTGGGCCTGTTGATGGTATCCACGGCCGTGGTGACGGGGGCTGTGGTAGGATTAGCGATTAGTTACCGCAATCTACCCGATGTGAGGATTTTACGCGGTTACGTCCCCACGGAAACCAGTTATATCTACGATGTTAAAGGCAGACCCCTGACCAGCTTACACGGGGAAGCGAATCGGGAGGTGGTGGAACTCGATCAAATTTCTCCCAATCTAAAACGCGCCGTGATGGCGATCGAAGATAGCCATTTTTATCACCATCGTGGTATTAATCCTAATAGTATCGGCCGGGCAGTAGTCGCTAACTGGAAAAGTGGCGGTGTGGTGGAAGGTGCATCTACTATCACCATGCAGTTAGTCAAAAATATTTTTCTCTCCCATCAGCGCACCGTTAGCCGTAAATTAGCCGAGGCGGTCCTGGCAGTACGAGTGGAGCAGGTTTTTAGCAAAAATGACATTCTGGAAATGTACCTCAATAATATCTATTGGGGTCATAATAATTACGGAGTGCAAACCGCCGCTAAAAGTTATTTTAATAAACCCGCTGCCCAGTTAAATTTAGCAGAATCGGCGATGATGGCGGGATTAATCCAAGCGCCGGAAGTTTATAGTCCTTTTAATAATTATAAAACCGCCAAGGAAAGACAGGCACTGGTTCTCAGTCGGATGCGTACTTTAGCTTGGATTACCCCCGCACAGGAAGAGGCCGCTTTAAAGGAACCTCTGAAACTGGGTAAACCCACCGCTTGGCAAGAAAGTAAATTACCCTACGTTACCGATGCAGTGGTGGCAGAATTGCGGCAAAAATTTGGCAAAGAAACTCTAATTAAAGGGGGAATGCGGATTCAAACCACGATCGATCTCGACTTTCAAAACATGGCCGAGTCCACCATTCAACGGGCCTATAATAGCTTGCGTCGTCGCGGTATTCGCACCAAAGACCTACAAATTTCTCTAGTCGCGGTGGATCCCCGCACCCATTTCGTCAAGGCGCTCGTCGGTGGCGTTGATTACAATAAAAGTCAATTAAACCGGGCCATCCAATCCCGTCGTCAACCGGGGTCAGCTTTTAAACCTTTCGTTTACTATACTGCCTTCGCTAGTGGTCGTTTTACCCCCGAAACGGTGGTTAATGATTCTCCCGTCCGTTTTCGCGAGGCCGGCGGCTTCTATAGCCCAAAAAACTACGGTGGCGGCTATTCTGGTCAAGTTTCCCTGCGTAGCGCTCTGATGCAGTCTCTGAATATTCCCGCAGTTATTCTCGGTCGTCGTGTCGGGTTGAATAAAGTCATTGAAGTCTGTCGTCTGCTGGGTTTCGAGAGTCCTTTAATTGCCGTGACCTCTTTACCTTTGGGATCGGTGGATGTGACTCCTCTGGAAATGGCGGGGGCCTACGCTACTTTTGCCAGTAATGGCTGGCATTCTAAGCCTACCTTTATCATGCGTGTTACTGATAGCCGTGGTAACGTCATGCTCGATAATACACCCAAACCGAAGCTAGTTTTAGACCCCTGGGCCACCGCTTCCCTCAATTCTGTCCTACAGGGAGTTATTCAAGGGGGAACAGCCACTTCGGCCCAAATCGGTCGTCCAGCAGCGGGAAAAACCGGTACTACCGATAACGAGAAAAATGTCTGGTTTGTCGGTTATGTTCCCCAATTAGCCACCGCAGTGTGGATTGGAGATGACCGAAACCGCACTTTAGGTAAAGGTATCACCGGCGGTGGTTTTGCTGCTCCCATTTGGCGCGATTTCATGGCACAAGCTCTTAAAAATGAACGGGTAGAATATTTTCCCTCTCCTTCCAAATTCCGCAAACCAACAGTTAAGTAGATGGTTAATCTAATTGGTTATGCCTGCGAACATTTTCGTGAAATAGTATGAACTTTGTTAGTCGTTGTTCGCTATTGGAAGTACACTGAAGTTGTCGGTCCAATCGCTCTGAAAGGGGAGCTTAGACAGAATGTATCGGTCTAATCACGCTTAAGGGGTCTTGGATGTACTTTGTCGGTCTAATCACCCTAGACGAGATATTAGGCAGATTCCAGTCAGTCTAATAAGTAGTGATGCGCCTAGTTCTGGTTTCGGGTCAGTTAAAGGGAAATATCGACAGCTAACTTGACCTATAAATGTGCTATGATGGAGAGGGTTTAATACAATTATGATTGTGACCGCAAAGACATGACAACTAAGCCGACAGAAGAAGAGCGAAGTCAACTCTTAGAAAGCTTGCGAGGAGCTATGCAGGCCGTTACGGAAAAACTTCAGAGTGTGGAGACTAACCTGACTTATACGGCTGGTCAGCTAGAAACTCAGTCTGCTTTGTGGAAAGCTGCTACCGAAAGATATGAAAGACTCATTAGCGAAGCGAATGGCTCTGTTCGATCTATTGAGAAACAACTAGATGAATTTAAGAAAGAAACAGATCGTTTCAAACAATATTCTAGTGGTATTGACGAAAATCTCAAGGAGAGGTTTCAAATTTTTGCAGAAAAATTTGACAATCAAGGTAAATCTCTAGGACTTCTAGAGACATCTCTTACGAGAATTCGGGAGTTAGATTTAGATAGAATTAATGACAAAGTAAAAGAGCTGCCAAGCTTAGAAGTTATTAGAAGGGAGTTGTCAAATTCAACAAGCCCTTTGGTTTCTAAAGATGATTTTAACAAACTAAGCCAACAGGTATCAAAGATCGAGGGATCTGTTGAAAGTTATTTTAGGAATAATATGATTACTTTATTTTTGGCATTGACAACTATTATAGGAACAAATGTTGTATCCTATTATACTTTTGTATCAAAAATCGACTCTTTAAAGACAACCTCACCTTTACAAAGCTCTCCTGTTCCGACAAACTCTTCACCAACATCTTCTCCAAAAACACCGTAGATTATGGGCAATATCTTTGCATAACCACTACAGGCAAATTTGGCTCTTCTAGGTTCTGTGTGAGCATGGTATAATAGTAATACAGGACAGGAGGTGGGTTATGTGGATAAATTTTGATCAACTCCTCGATTTACCAAATGTAACAGTGGTCAATTATCAAAAAATTGATCAGACAATTTTCCTAAAGCTTGCTCTTTTAAATGAAACAATTGAATGTCAGAATTGTCATCAAATATTGGACAGAATCAATCAGACAGAGTACAATCTAGTCAGAGATTTATCAATATTAGGCAATCTGGTATATTTAAAAGTACCACGCCGCCAGTTTCATTGTCAAAAGTGCCAGAAATATATTAGCGAAAGATTGAGTTTTATGAGATTAAGACAGCATCATACAATCCGCTATGAATCGATGATTTATGAGAGAGTAAAAAATTCTAGTGTCGAAGAAATAAGTCGAGAAGAAGGGTTAGGATGGGAAGAAGTTGGGTTAATATTTAATCACTTTGCTAAAGAACTAGAAAAGGAAGAGTGGGAAGCACCAAAACCAAGGTGAGAGCATCTGAAAAGCTATTGACAATTGGTCAATTTTGTGATCCCCGTGGGCATTTCCAGTGATACCAGTCAGTCAGAATAGTTAAGAAATCGACCCATTTGATTGAGAGGGCAAATTCTCATCAAATATACCTGAATCGTGGGTAAGAAACCCAGATAAAGTTCATTTATAATAAAGTCACAAAAAAACCTTTGCTTGAACCGATGACGACTTCCTTGACTGAGAGTCTCACCCTTGAAGATTTCCTCAAATTGCCATATTTGGAGGATTCTCCAGCATGGGAATACTTGCATGGAGTCGCAATTCAGAAACCCATACCTAAGACTCGACACTCTATCCTGCAAAAACGTCTTTTAGCTGAGGTTGACAGCCACACTGCTGATTATACAGCCTTACCTGAGTTGCGATGTACCTTCGGCGGGCGTTCGATCGTTCCTGATGTGGCAGTAATTGCATGGAATCGAATTAACCTGAATCAAGCAGGTGAACCGGAGGACGACTTTACCAAAGCACCTGATTGGACTATCGAAATTCTTTCACCGGATCAAAAGGTAAACCGTGTAATTGACAACATTCTACATTGTTTAAAACATGGCAGTAAATTAGGATGGATGCTTGATCCAGATGATTATTCTGTTTTAATGTTTACTCCCCAACAAGAGCCGGAAGTTTGCAGAGGGGATCACCAACTTAAGGTAATTGCAGGGGTTCAGTTGACACTGACTCCACAACAAATCTTTGCATGGCTAAAAGTTGGTCAAGCTAGACAGAGTAAGTAGAAGTCGGGGGAGAAGCACGAGGACTAACTTGGTCGTTAGACGGAATTCAATTCTTTTAAGGTTAAGTAAGTGGTTATAATTAAATTGAAGATAGATTTTGTCTTTGATCCCCCCTGCCTCCTTGATAAGGGTGGTATATGATAATTTTTAACACCTACCTACTTATGACGTTGAAAGAAGTTTTTAAGCAGCGATTTGAAGAGCTAGAGGAGCAAGCATCCCAATTGGAATCTTCTAAAAAAGTTCTCCAAAGAGAGATAATTGGCGGCACCAATGAAGTCATCGATAGCTACTTACTTTTAAGCTGGAAGGTAAAAGTAAAAAACTTATTGTCTAAAGTTTGTGGTGAAGATTCTCAGCACTTCAAACAATTTGAGCGGGAAGAAGAGAACAGGTATTATCCAACTTATGAGATATTTAAGGCATTTAAAGCGGTATTTTTGGCAGCAAAAGAAGATTTTGAGGGTGGTTATCTCTCGTCTATTAAAACACTGGTTCAAGCCGAAGTTTTTGATTCTGAGCTTGAACAAGCAAATGAGCTTTTTTCTAGTGGTTATTATACCGCTGCGGCTGTGATTGCAGGAGTTGTGTTAGAGACGGCATTGCGAGAGTTATGTGATAGAAGTGGGATTCCGCATGGGAAGTTAGATAAAATGAATTCCGAATTGGCAAAAGCTGGTGTATATAACAAATTGAATCAGAAGCGAATAACAGCGATCGCAGATATTCGTAATAGCGCTGCCCATGGAAAACAGGATGAATTTACAGTTCAAGATGTTTCTGACATGATTAAAGATGTTAGCCGATTTCTTGCCGACTACCTTGTAGATTAGCTTGTCTAACAAGTGGGATAGGAAATTATGGCTCTTCGGTTTGTCTTATGCAACGTACAGGGTTACAAGGAATAAAACTCTTATAGAGAAAGACATTTGGCGATTTTTGTTAATTGTTTTCGATCTAGAGCGAACTAATCAATTAAGTCTCTTGCCGGATAAGGATT
>NZ_JADBSZ010000110.1:0-9202 GCF_020246425.1 Microcystis sp. M079S1 | reverse complement strand
CTTGTTCGGGTGTGGGGTAAAATCGAAACGAATAGGCTTTTTCCATACCTCACATTCTAACACATATTTTGTAAATGCGCTAAGATTTAACAGCAAAGCCGCCGTAAAACGGCGGGGTTTCAGACCCAAAATTTCCGATGATGCCTCATATCTTCCTATTTTTAGAGATTTTTTCCCAAGAAGGCGGTATTCAATCCTATATCAAGGATGTCCTGCAAGCTTATCTCACTTTGCCCGATTGCGAGGCGGCCGAGGTTTTTTTACTGCGGGATGCCCCTGATTGTCCTAATCCTTTCAAAAATCAAGGTATTACCTTTCATTACCTGAAAAATAACTCAGCAACTCTCGGACGCATTCAATTAGCCCTTAAGTTTCTAGTTTCTCTCCTCTGGAAACGTCCCCAACGGGTTTTTTGTGGTCATATAAATTTAGCCCCCCTCACCCGTCTTTACTGTCAAGCTTTAGGCATACCCTACACCGTCCTCACCTACGGCAATGAAGTCTGGGAACCTTTACCAAATTCCCAAAAACAGGCCCTGCAAGCGGCCGCCTCGATCTGGACAATTAGCCGTTACACTCGCGATCTTATGTGTAAGGCTAACGCTATCGATCCCAAAAAAGTAGCGATTCTCCCCTGTGTGGTGGATGAAGAAAAGTTTAATTTAGGTGAAAAGTCCTTGACATTAATCAAAAAATATGATACGGAAAATGCCAAAGTTTTATTAACAGTGGCCCGGTTGTGGTCGGGGGATATCCATAAAGGGGTAGATGTTACCATTCGGGCCCTGCCGACAATTCTAGAGACTTATCCCGAAGTAAAATATCTAGTCATTGGACGTGGGGACGATCGCCCCAGGTTAGAAGCTTTAACCAAGCAGTTAGGAGTGGATAAACAGGTAATTTTCGCGGGTTTTGTCCCGACGGAGGAATTAGCCGACCATTATCGTTTGGCCGATGCTTACGTTATGCCCTCCCGGGAAGGATTCGGGATTGTTTACCTAGAAGCGATGGCCTGTGGTATTCCCGTGATTTCTGGGGATGAGGACGGTTCAGCAGAACCGCTGCAGGATGGTTTGGTGGGGTGGCGCGTTCCCTATCGAGATGCCGAAAAGGTGGCCCAAGCTTGTCTAGAAATTTTGCCAGGTCAGGATCAACGTTGTCACCCGCAATGGTTGCGTCAACAAACTGTAACTAAATTCGGCAAAAAGACTTTACAAGCAAAATTACGGCAGTTAATCTCATTATAACTTCATTGGGCATCGTCTCCTCAATACCGGCCACTGACTAGCCAAAACCACAACTTTGTCACTCATTATTAAGATAACTGCTATACTCCTCTATGGCTTCCCCAAAAGATTTTATTAGTCCGGTCAATTCTGGTCAAAAGTTGGTCTATCCTTTTCGCAACTATCTTAACTATCTTCACGACAAATACTCTGATTTACAGACGGGTAAGATCGCCGATTATATTCCTGAATTAGCCCTAGCAGCTCCACAATGGTTTGGTATTTCGGTAATTACCACTGACGGTCAGATTTTTGAGGTGGGAGACTGTCGGCAAACCTTTACAGTACAATCGATTTCTAAAGCTTTTGTCTTTGGATTAGCTCTAGAAGATCACGGAAGGGAATACGTTAACAGTAAAGTCGGGGTTGAACCCACGGGAGAAGCTTTTAACTCGATTATTCTCGATGAAAAAACCAATCGTCCCTATAATCCTATGGTTAATGCTGGTGCGATCGCTACCACGGATTTAATCACCGGACAGAATGCCACGGAAAGGCTAAAACGTATTTTGGAAATGTTTAAACGCTATACGGGTAGGGATCACGAGATTAATGTCCCCGTTTTTCTCTCGGAAAAATCCACTGGCAATCGCAATCGGGCCATGGCTTATCTGATGCTAAATTTTGGCATGGTTAGCGATAAAATTGAAGAAACCCTCGACCTTTACTGTCAACAATGCGCCATCCTCGTCCATGCTCACGATTTAGCCCTGATGGCCGCTACCTTGGCTAATGGCGGTGTCAACCCAATCACAGGAATACGGGCGATCGATGAACACTACGTTCAAGATGTGATCAGTGTTATGCTTACCTGTGGAATGTATGACGCTTCGGGAGAATGGGCCTATCGGGTAGGATTACCGGCAAAAAGCGGTGTCGGGGGCGGAATTACGGCAGTAGTTCCCCATCAGTTAGGAATTGGAACTTTTTCGCCCCTTTTAGATGAAAAAGGCAACAGTATCAGAGGAGTGAAAATTTGTCAAGATATTTCAGAGGATTTTGGTTTACATTTATTCAATGTGGCCAAACCAGAACGAGATTTAAAAACATGGCTTGAAGGCAATAGTTGATACCACCCCCTACTTCCCTCTCCTCACTCTGCCATGGCTTTTAAACAGGATTTAGTCTGATAAGTAGGGAGGCACAATTATTTGTAGGATGGGTTAGCGGTAGCGTAACCCATGCGGGCGTTGGGTTTCATGCTTCAACCCAACATACGTTCTCCTTACCCCACAGTTAACTTTACTTTTGTCCTGAAAATCGATAAAACCCCACACCCCACACCCCACACCCCACACCCTGCCCCCAGGAAAAACTTTTTGCCGCAAACCCTACTTAACTGTCCCCGGCAAGAGCGCCTACCGACCCTAAAAAATTAATTTGGCCAGAAGTCTATGGAAAAAATTTCATAAACCCCTTGACAAAAGCAGCGGATTGTGTGTAATATAAATATCGTGTGAGGAGTATAAGTTCAGCATGAGAGGAACCTTTGGGGTCGAAACACGGCAAGACTCCCAGAGGTTCTTCTTTTTCACTCCCTTATTTGCTCAAAGTCAGCAATAAAATCAGGTTTTGCCCGATCGCTAGTTTTTTCTCAAGTTATCCCTTCTAGGTCTGTTTTTGCTTGCCAAGAGCAACAGTCCAAAATTTTGCCGAAGAAACTGCACAAGAGAAGTGTAATTCCTCGTAAAATTGGGAATTAAGTACAGGGGCAATCCTATGGCAGATAAAAATAACGGTAACGGTGGCTTATTCGTCGTCGGGGTTTTAGTGGGCAGTGCGATCGGGGCAGTGGCGGGTTTATTAGTAGCGCCGAGATCTGGAAAAGAAACCCGTCGAATTCTGCAAAAATCCGCCAGGGCTTTGCCTGAATTAGCCGAAGATCTGACCACAACGATGCAATTGCAGGCCGATCGCCTATCGGAATCAGCCCGGCGTAATTGGGATGATACTTTAATGAGATTAAAAGAGGCGGTGACAGCCGGAATCGAAGCTAGTCAAAGTCTAGCCACGGACAATCCTTTCCCCGACTCGGAAGAATCCCCCCAAGGCGATAATCATCACTCGAATGACCATTAAATGACCGAACCTATTTTCTGGCTAGGATGTTCTTTACTGCTAGTCGCCGTTAGTTTAACGGCGGTTTTCATCGCTGCTTTGCCTGCCCTGCAAGAGTTAGCCCGGGCTGCCCGCAGTGCCGAAAAATTGTTCGATACCCTCCATCGGGAATTTCCCCCGACTCTAGAAGCAATTCGCCTGACAGGGGCAGAAATCAGCGAATTAACCGACAATATCGATGAAGGGGTCAAAAGTACCCGCCAAGTTGTCCAAGGAGTCGATCGCAGTCTCGGTAATGCTAAAGCTGGTCTTAGCAAGCTCGATCGTGGCAGCCGTCGCCTCTTGATCGGTTTTAAAGTCGCTTGGAATACTTGGAAACGCAGTTAAGGAGATGGGGCAGTGGGGTGTAGGGTGTGGGGTGTGGGGTGTGGGGTGTAGGGTGTGGGGAAGTGGGGAAGTGGGGAGATAGGAGAATTTCGACTAATACCCCAAAACCCTCAAACCCCAACTCCCTAAAACCCCAACTCTCAACTCCTAACCCCACCAACAAACTTTTTCAGCAAACCCTAAATAGGGTTTGCTGAAAAAGTAGGGGCGAAGCATTCGGATAGAAAATCTACGGTTTCACCGATAAGTTATTGTCCGAATGCTTCGCCCCTACAGGACGCGGAACCATGAAGACGCAAGGTTTTGAAGCACGATTCTCTCAGAATCTTGCACCTGTTTCGGGAGAAAAGCCACAAAACCTCTACCTTGCCTACATTTCACATTTATTCAGCAAACCCTAAATATTTGTAAACTTTTTCGCCTAAGTTACTTTTCTGTGGTAAGCAAATCTTTACTGCTCCGATTTGGGGGTTTCTTGGGGGGTGTCATCGTTGTTGGTTTTTGGTTCTTGTCCTTTAAAAGTAGGGATAAATCGCGACAAAACTTCAAAAAGCTGATTGAAGGTCGTTTGATTGATTTTACCCGTCAAGAGCAATAACACAAAGACAATAAAAGCAAAGATAAAAATAATTGTCAAAACGCTGGTAATATGCTTTGAATCTGGCACAAAATGGGCAAACACCGCAACTATACAAGCAACCACAGCGAAAACCAGCAACAAAGCGAGACTAGGTTTCAGGAGATTGGGAGTTTCTGGCGTTTTGGGACTCATAGGGCGTTTTTCTCGGCTTTTGCGGCCACGTTCCTCCCTTATATCGAGATCTCTTGCTCTTTCTGTCTTAGATTCCACCCCTTCTAAGATATCGCGGATATTATATTTGCCGCGCAAACCGGGGAGAGTTGCTTCGACGATACCTTGGCGATCGAGTTCTATCAGATGGAGATAATCGACGGGAACTTCTACCCCGGTGGGTTTTTCCCCTTGCAATTCTCGAATCACTAACTTTTCCTGTACGGCTAAATTAGGGATAGTAGCGTGAATTTTCTGAAAATCTGTCTTAATAATAGCTAAAAGCGCACTAGCACGGGAACCCTGGGCTTTTATGCTGATGTAGTTATCTTCCTCGTCGGCACGCACCAAAGCTTTATTAAGATCCATTGTCAGAACCACACCACTACGCCAACGCATGGTTTTATAGATCATCTGGTGATTACGGACGATAAAGCGGGAAATAATGCTACCGGGCAGGATATCATAACGGTACTGGAAGTGTAAAGGTGCGTTTTCGTAGATATCCACATCCGGTTCATCGATGGGTAGAAGATCGGTGATTAGATAGCGATCGGGACTGTAACCATCAAGGGGAAAACAGAGTTCAAATTTTCCCATCAAATCCATCAAAAATCCGCGTTTATTTTCGGGATAACGTTGGGGTTGTTTGAGAATATTTGGCAGATCTGGCAGTGAAAGAATGCCCTTTTTTTGTACCATCAAATCGTGATTATTGAGAATATCATAAACACCGTCAGTTACCCATTCTGGGTTCAGGACATTGGTTTCATTCAGTCGCGGATCATCTTGGTAGTTGAGGACAATACCGAGATCGTGGAGAAACTGCACTAAACTTTTTTGATCGCTGGCCTCTTTAATCTTGGCTTTCTGACACATTTCCTGATACTTTTCGTAGGAAATAAAGTCATAACTCTTTTGCATCGCTTCTAGTTGAGTTTTGATGTGAAACCAACTATTAGGCAATAAATCTTTGATATGGGGAATAGCATCGATTTGAGAGGCGATTTCCTGCACAAGTTCCTCGATTCCCGCACCGGTTTTACAGGAAGTGGCGATTAGCTTGGTGATTTGGGGATATTTTTTCTGGAGGGTGCGGATCTTAACTTGCGGGGGATTTTCATCGGCACAATTACCCACGATAATCACGGGAGAATTGCCTCCGTAGGTTTCAATGAGTTTTAACCAGTATTCCAGACGGTTTTGCTGTTCGTTTTTGCGGTTGTCGAGGACAAGCAGATAAAGACTGCGTTTAGTCAGAAAAAACTGATGGGTGGTTTGCATCACTTTCTGACCGCCAAAATCCCAGATATTGAGGCGAATATCGGGTTTTTGGGACAGTTGCCACTTTTCAATATTAATGCCGGGGGTCTTGGGTTCTCCGGAATTAAAGGTATTGTGTAGTAACCGCTTTAACAGGGAAGTTTTCCCCACATCCCCCTCCCCCACCAATAAAACTTTAAGCTCATTAAGAGGGCGTTTTTCCCCTTTATCCTTGAGATAACTAAAAATCGCCTGCGGGTTGCCATCATCCAATATTGTTTCACCCCATCCCTGACGAATAATTTCCGGGGGAACGTTGGTAATCGGGTTATTTTCGAGGACTAATCGCTTCAGGTTGACTAGGTGAGCGAGCGCTTCTGGAATCTCCCTGATTTGGTTATTTCTGAGGTCGAGGTATTGCAGGGAGGTGAGTTGAGTGAGCGCTTCTGGTATCTCGCTGATTTGGTTATTGTCGAGGTCGAGACGTTGCAGGGAGGTGAGTTGAGCGAGTGCTTCTGGAATCTCCCTGATTTGGTTATTGTAGAGAAAGAGGAATTGCAGGGAGGTGAGGTGAGCGAGCGCTTCTGGTATCTCGCTGATTTGGTTATTGTCGAGGTTGAGTTCTTGCAGGGAGGTGAGGTGAGCGAGTGCTTCTGGTATCTCGCTGATTTGGTTATTTCTGAGGTTGAGTTCTTGCAGGGAGGTGAGTTGAGCGAGCGCTTCTGGAATCTCGCTGATTTGGTTATTGTCGAGGTCGAGGCTTTGCAGAGAGGTAAGTCGAGCGAGCGCTTCTGGAATCTCACTAATTTGGTTATCGCTGAGATAGAGGTATTGCAGGGAGGTGAGTTGAGCGAGCGCTTCTGGTATCTCACTAATTTGGTTAATGCTGAGGATGAGGTGCTGCAGGGAGGTGAGTTGAGGGATTTCGGGGGGAATTTCTGTTAAGTTTTTGTTGGACAGATCCAACTTCCCCGCTCTTTCGTCTTTTGCCCGTTGAATTAACTCTAATACTTCCTGTGCTGTCATTGACCATCCCCCCGCTACTATATTTACTCCATTTTGGCAAAAGATCCAGTTAATGCCACTGGTTGAGACCTCATCAGCTTGAGTTGAGTTTCTGGAGAGTGAACTGAAAACTCGCATCTGATGACCGATAACTGGGTGACTAAAGTTGAGAATTCCCTTAAGATAAAGTAAATAAGTGTAAAGAAACTGAAAGTTAGCCTACACCCTTGCTGAAAAAATTCTCATTGTCTAGAAGTGCTATGCTCAATCGTTTTTGCCGAGGAATCTCGATCGCTCTTGTCATTGGTGTCATTAGCTGTCTGGGTTGGATTATCTGCCCGGATCAAGCTCTAGCGGTGAATAATCCCGAATTACTGCCCAATCAAGCCACTCCGATCGTTGATTTAGCCAATTATCTACCCGCAAAACAGGAAGAGGCATTAATCCGAGATATCGAGACATTTCAAGGGGAAACCGGCTGGAAAATGCGAGTTTTAACCCAATATGACCGCAGCCCCGGCCGGGCCGTGATTAATTTCTGGGGATTGGATGATAAAAGTATTCTCCTAGTGGCCGATGGTCGCGGCGGTAATCTACTATCTTTTAGTATTGGTGATGCCGTCTATGAATTTTTACCCCGCACTTTTTGGATCGAATTACAGGCCCGTTTCGGTAATATGTATTTTGTCCGGGAAAATGGCGAAAATAACGCGATCGTACAATCCTTGGACACGGTAAAAGGCTGTTTAGTTAAAGGTGGTTGTGCGGTGGTCCCCGGTTTACCGAGGGAACAGTGGATTTTAACTTTAATTACCTCAATTGTCGGCGGTTTAGTCTTCGGTTTTGCCGGTATTCCCCGCAAAGAAGGACAGGTTTTCGCTTGGCAATGGGTTTTAATTGTCTCTCCCCTCTGGTTTATCCTCTTTGTTGCTTTTGGCATCGGACCGGTGGTTACTCGCACCAGTGAATTACTGCCCCTTTTCCGCAATTTAATCGGTTTTGCCCTCGGGGTTTTAGTCGCCTATCTTTCCCCTCGTTTTAATTCCCTCAACGCCTCAAAAACCTAAGAATTAGGGGCTTGTCAGTGATCAGTAATCAGTAATCAGTGAAAAGGAAGTAGCGAAGTTTTTACCTATAACTGATACCAAATCCAGTTATTAAGTTGTTGGTTATAATTAAATTAAAAATGAATTTTAGGTTCGATCCCCCCTTAATCCCCCCTTGATAAGGGGGGTGCCGATCCCCCCTTCCCCCCTTGATAAGGGGGGCATCTGATAATTTTTAACGCCTACCTACTTAAAAACTGATTATTTATTCCCCTTTGCCTCTTGCCTTTTGCCTTTTGCCTTTTGCCTCTCCTCATAACTCGCCTCTACTCAACGGATTTAGTATGATAGCTGACGGCGGCCCCTCATGGTTCGATCGATCTAGCTCTGTTACAATTAGAAACATTGTGGAGTGAGTGAGATAACGTTTATGTGGGTCAATACTCAAAGTGAGATTATTAGTAAGGTTTTGCCGCCAGCAGTACGTCTGTTCTTAAGAACGCAAGTAGAACAGATAGAAGATTTAGAAATGCAGCTGCAAGGTCATGATCGGCAAATTTTGCGCGGTTATATCCCCGGGGTATTTTTAGCCGTAGGAAAAGCGATTTATCAGGGTTTACATCTAGGTAAAGCGCAATTAAGAGGGGAAAATATTCGTCTTAATATCGGGCAGGTTTTGCGAGGGAAACCCCTAAAAATTTTGGAACCTATTCGGGTTAGCGGTGAGGTGGAAATTAACGAGCAGGATTTAAATAATTCGATCGCCTCGACTATTTTGGTTAATGCTTTGGCGGATTTACTAATTTTTTCCCTAGAAAATAATGGAATTGTTAACGCCAGAGAAATTATCTCACAACAGCGTTTTAACTGGAAAAATGTTCTCTTAAATCAGGGTTATTTCTCTCTTCTGGGCCACAGAGAAACAGGTGCAGAAGTAATTTTTAGCGCTGATATTACCCTAGAAGATGCCCGCACTTTAGGGATTAGTCCCCGACAATGGCAAGGTTTAGCCCCAGATTTATCTATTGATTTGCAACCTTTTACCGTCGATTTAGGCAAAGATGTGGAGATTAAATCTTTTATTCTCGACGATCAAACTCTTTTCTGTCAGGGAAGTTTTTTGATTTTACCTTAAAAATAAACGCAATGATTCCGGTGGGTTAACTTAGTTTAACCCACCTAATTAGGGCTTGCTGAATAAAGGTGAAATGTAGGCAAGGTAAGGTTTTTGTGGCTTTTCTCGCGAAACAGGTGCAAGATTTTGAGAGAATCGTGCTTCAAAACCTTGCGTCTTCATCGGCCCGCGTCCTGTAGGGGCGAAGCATTCGGATAAAAAATCTACGGTTTCACCGATAGGTTATTGCCCG
>NZ_JADBSZ010000011.1:0-3029 GCF_020246425.1 Microcystis sp. M079S1 | reverse complement strand
TGGTCCGCTTCCGGATACGGAGATGGATTTAATTAAAGCACAGGAAGAATATTCCCGTTTAATTCAAGGTGCAGACATGATTCTCATGCTCTCTAGTATGCTCCATTCCATCGGTGTGGGCAATATGACACCGGCGGGGGTAAAAATGGTCTGTGTTGATATTAACCCGGCCGTGGTGACAAAATTAAGCGATCGAGGTTCCGTAGAATCCGTGGGTATTGTCACCGATGTGGGTTTATTCCTGAGTCTGTTAACCCAACAGTTGGATAAGTTAACCCGTCCCTTGGTAGAAACGGTTTAAAACCAATATTCTAAAACATAAAACTTATGAGCTTTGGGGGTATTTAAACCCCCTTTTTTGGGACTATTAACCCCTATCTCTATAGGTGAGTTAGCAATGGGTAACTAGAATAATAAAGGAGAACCATTGCCGAAAAACGAGAGCGCTATGCCAGAAGAAACTATTTGGATTATCACCGCAGAAGATACCCCCGTCACCCCCGATAAAGATGCGAAAGGAAACGACACCTATGACAATCCCTGGGACACGAGGAAAACTATCACCGCAGCTGCGACTCGTGGCGTAAAAGTGAGCATAGAGAAGCTAGAGACAGAACTTTCCCATTTTCTCCAGCTTATCGGCAAAGTCTTCAATCAAGCACAGAAACAGGTCAACCAACAAACCGGTTTTAAACTCGATGAAGTAGAGCTTTGCGTAGAGATTACCGGAGAAGGTGAAGTAAAATTGTTAGGGACGGGGATTAAGACCGGCACTAAAGGCGGATTAACCCTAAAATTCAAGCGAGACGAGAAAAACACACCGACTGCGGACTAATGGCGAACTGGGCATTTATCATCGGCATTACAGCCTATAAACAGGGACACTTTAACAAGCTAGATTGCGCCATCGAAGACGCGAAGGCTATGTTTCGCTATTGTAAAGAAGAAGCCAAGTTTGACATGGTTTTCCTCTTTACCGATGATTCTGACCCCATTAAAACGCCTAGCGGTACTTTTCTAGAAACGAAACCCACCGCCACAAATTTAAAAATCTTCCTCCATGAATTTTTCGAGTCCCCGCAGTTGGAGACGGGGGATAACTTCTGGTTTTTCTTCAGTGGCCACGGATTACGACATCAGGAACAGGATTACCTCGTTCCCCACGATGGACACTCCCAATTGCTCCCAGATACCACCATTTCTCTCACCTATCTCACCCAACGCTTACGCAAATGCGGCGCGGATAATATCATTCTGTTGTTGGACTCTTGCCGGAACGAGACGCGATTCGGCAATAAATCCGCGGGAGGAAAACCCCAACAGGGAGTGATTACCATCGCTTCCTGTAGTCCGGGGGAAGAATCCTATCAAATTCCCGCTTTGGGAATGAGTTCGTTTACCTACGCGCTTCTGGAGGCTTTGCGAATTGAGGGGGAAAGGAATTGCGCGACGGTGGAGAGACTTTGTAATCATCTATTCCATCGAGTTCCGGAAATCAACCGACAATACAACAAACCCCCGCAGACTCCCCACTCCACCGTCGAACCAAACTACAAGAATCATCTGATTCTGTTACCGAAACAAGCAACTATCACCGATATCGCGTTACTGCGAGAGGAAGCGTTAGATTTAGAAGGTGACGGGAGACTAGAAGAAGCAAAACAGTTAATGAGGCGAGTATTAGCCTTAGACCCCACGAATCCGAAGGTTTTAAAAGTTTATGACCGGATTACCCTGAAACTAGCACAACAACCCGTCCCACCGTCCCCTAAAACGGAACCGATAAATGGCGAGTCGGCGAAAACGATAACAGAAACCCCGAAACCCGCAGCACCGAAACTGGAAGAAATCGAACTAAAAAGTGCCAAAGGAATCGATTATCGAAACTTAGAGGATTTATTAAAACGGCAGCAATGGAAAGAAGCGGACGAGGAAACCGCGACAGTGATGGTACAGGTAGAGGTAGCCAACCGAACAGAAGAAGGATGGCTACGGGTAGAGGATATGGATAATTTTCCCTGCGAGGATTTGCGAACCATTGACCAATTATGGGTTAAATATAGTGGCGGTCGCTTCGGGTTTTCCGTGCAGGCGAAAATCTACCGCGAACTCGGTGGGACGCAGCAGTATGATGAGAGAGTTTGGGACGCTTTCGGAGATAGAGTAGGCTGGCGAGTGAGAGGTAGGTGGATGGTAGATGTACCATTTTTGTCTACTTTCGACCTAAAATCACCCCAAGGCCACCTCCCAGCGCGTTATTTTTTTGCATTTACTACACATAAATCTCAGCATAGGAGTCGTTGGATACTTCTCTTCTCTTGCGTCGAGACTTGTAAAACGATAACAGAAACCCCGAAACCCGCACCACCGCCAGAAATCGAACTAAAAAGCGCCAAAGGAATCGATTATCGAAACTTAGAAGATTTATTAAAACGGCAGCAATGGAAGCAAGCGGACGATGAAACCGCGACAGTGATGCTACAGGTAGCTAACCGAACGAACGAAGGATGGCTACGGGTAGAGGATATCGATAATTTTCCCTGCGAGGATTTGCGAACCATTGACCAATTATGGGTTAAATATAGTGGCGGTCGCTTTGGTTTTTCCGTGCAGGCGAAAATCTACCGCGAACTCGGTGGGACGCGGGAGTTTATTAGGGAAGTTTGGACCGCTTTCGGAGATAGAGTAGGCTGGCGAGTGAATAATAGCTGGATACACTACAAAGGTTTTACTTATGACCTAAAAGCACCCCTAGGACACCTCCCTTATAAAATGTGGTTTGATGGTTATTTCGCCTGGGAAAAAATGTTTTGGAAGGGAGGGTACGGTGGTTTTGAGGTTGCTACTCTTCTCTCGCGTCGAGACTTGTAAAATGTAACATATAAAGATTACAGCCAATTTTTAAGAATTGTATCGGAGGGAAAACCAAATGCTAGAAATTAACAAAAGCTATGTATTAGACAAAGATCAAAAGCCGATTGCCGTTCAAATTCCCATTGCTGAATTTGAAAAAATCGAAGAAATCCTAG